>JAPLUH010000438.1 GCA_026397675.1 Verrucomicrobiota bacterium | reverse complement strand
TTTGCACGAGGGCATCGATGGGATTGGAGACACCGGGGACCACTGGGATCGCGGGGCGTTGGGGAGCTTCGAAGGCCCAGTGCCGACCCCAAGGGGCTCCTTGTTCAATCCATCGGCGCACGAGGGCTACTTGCTCGGGCTTGAGGGACTTGCCGGATTCGGGCGGCGGCATGACCTCGTCCGGATCGCTGCTGAGGATGCGCCGCAGAATTTCGCTCTGGTCGGGGCTTCCTGCGTTAACGGCGATCTTGCCGCTTTTACCCGAGCCGCGCGCCCCCGTGAGGGTGTCCAATCGCAGGCCTCCCTTGCGGGCTTTTTCATCGGGGCCGTGGCACGCGAAGCAGGAGTCGGAAAGCAGAGGCAGGATTTCCCGGGAGAAGCGAATCGTTGCCGGGGTTGATGGCGGATTCTGACCCAATGCAATCGTCGCTCCAGCCACAATCCAGACAGTGGTCCAGACAGTGGTCCAGACACGGAGCAGTCTTTGGAGTTCGATGAGCATCGGGATCTGTGCTGCAGGGTAATGGCCCCTCTCCCACCGGCAATGCTGGAACCGAGGGAACCCCAGCATTCTTACAGTGTGCTGAAGACTAGCGGGCCAGAGTTTCTGGAAAGCACTCCGGCGGCCGCCCGATGACGTCCGAGGTAGGGACCGATCTCCGAGCGGTCCGTCCCAGTGGGACAGGACAGGGAGAGTGGCGATTCTTTTTCATGTTCGCCGGAGTGGCGCTTTCGGAGAAATCGCCCTACCTCGGAGGTGCATGGGTTAGGCTGAGATTGCAGCAGTAATCCGCGATATAGCCCGATGAGCCGCCTAGTCCGATCCTGCTCCAAGGTAGGGACCGATCTCCGAGCGGTCCGGCGTTACCGACGTTCCGTTCCTGCTCCGAGGTAGGGACCGATCTCCGAGCGGTTCGGCTCTGTTTGGGTTTTGTCCGGTAGCTCAACCCCTGCTTGCGCTGGCAGCGCGATCGCGGTTGGATTTAAACCATGATCCCCGTGTTGTCCTGGTCTCCTGTTCGCCGTCTGGGCGAAGGGTTGAGACTCCTAGGCTTGCTGGTTGGAATCAGTCTATTGGCCGTGCCGGCTGCGGCCGCCACGCCAGGCCACCCAAAACCGCCTGAGCGGCCAGTTTTTGAGCGCGATATCCGACCTATTTTCAAAGCCCATTGTTTTCAATGCCATGGCGAGGAGGACAAACCCAAGGGTGGGGTGGATTTGAGGCAGCGGCGACTGCTGCTCAATCGTTCCGAATCCGGAATGGTTCTCGTGCCAGGCAAGCCCACTCAGAGCCATCTTTTGACGGTATTGAAATCCGGCGAGATGCCCAAGGGTGGTAAGCCATTGTTGCCGGAGCAAGTGATGCTCATCGAGCGGTGGATTGCGCAGGGAGCTCCGACCGTGCGTCCCGAACCGCTGGAGGTGCCGCGTTGGGTCATCACTGAAGAAGAACGTGGGTTCTGGGCTTTCCAACCAGTGGGGCATCCCGAGCCACCCCAAGTCCGATCTTCCAAAACTGTTCGAACACCCATCGACGCCTATTTGCTGGCTCGCCTGAAGAAGGAAGGGCTCGGATTCGCCAAGCCCTCGCGACCCGAGCAATTGATCCGCCGAGTCACCTTTGATCTGACAGGGCTTCCGCCGACTCCAGAAGAGGTCGAAGTGTTCCTCCAGGATTCCTCCGACGCGGGTTATGAACGCCTGGTGGATCGGCTCCTGGATTCGCCGGCCTATGGCGAGCGCTGGGGGCGTCACTGGCTCGATGTGGCTGGGTACGCCGACTCCAATGGTGGCGTGGAGGCCGATTCCGAGCGTCCGTGGGCCTGGCGCTATCGCGATTACGTGATCCGATCTTTTAACGAAGATCGTCCCTTCGACGAATTCATCACCGAGCAATTGGCCGGCGATGAACTCCTGCCCACCATCTCAGCCGATCTGACCGGTCGGGATCTCGATCGGTTGGTGGCCACCGGTTTTTTGCGCATGGCTCCGGACCCGACCGGAGATGGTCCGCCCGAGCCCGAGTTGGCGCGCCATCAGGTCATTGCCGACACCCTTCAAATCGTTTCCTCGTCGCTGTTGGGTATGACGGTCCAGTGCGCACAATGCCACGACCACCGATATGATCCCATTCCGCAGGTCGACTACTACCGGTTGCGTGCGGTGTTTGAACCCGGGTTTGACTGGAAGCATTGGAAGAATCCCGCCCAACGCCTGGTTTCGCTGATGCCGCCAGAAGATCGGTCCATTGCCAACTGCGTCGAACAGGCGGCCAAGGTTCATGATACCGAAGCCACCCGGCTGCACGATGAACTCATCGAAAAATTCGTGCAGAAGCAGCTTCTATTGGTCCCGGAAGCCCGTCGAGACGCCGTGATGAGTGCCCGACGGACACCCGCTGCCAAGCGCAGCCCAGAACAGCTCCAGTTGCTCCGCGAATTCCCGATGTTTCAAGATCACATCATCCTTGGAGAAATAGATCGGGAAGGGGCCAACAAGGTGGAAGAAATTCGCAAGCGCGCCACGGCCGATCGGGCATTGAAACCTTCCGATCCCATGGTGCAAGCTCTGGTCGAAGCATCGGCTGAGCCCGTGACCACGGTGCGTTTCCATCGGGGCGATCCGCAGCAACCGCGGGAAGTCCTC
>JAPLUH010000393.1 GCA_026397675.1 Verrucomicrobiota bacterium | reverse complement strand
GCGGTGTCCAGGGTGTCCCGGGCACGCATGTGCCAGTAGCAGCAGATTTCCACATGGGCGATAGTGCCCAGCTTGCCCTCGCGAAGAATGCGATCACGCGCCTCGATGAGGTGCGGTGTGCTGCGGCGCTGGGTGCCTACTTGCACCGTCCGACCATATTTGCGAGCCGCCGCCAGCATGGCCTGACTCTCGACGATGTCCACGCCTGTGGGTTTCTGCACATAAATGTCAGCGCCCGCCTTGCAGGCCTCAATCATAGGCAAGGCGTGCCAATGATCCGGAGTCCCGATGAGCACCACATCCAAATCCTTCTCCGCGAGCATCTTCCGGTAATCGCCATAGGTCCGGGGCTGCTTGCCGGACTTCTGCCGCTGGGCCACCAACGCCGCCGCGTCGGTCAGCATACGACGATCCACATCGCACAGCGAAACCACGTCCACCGGGGCAACCTGAATGAGTCGCAGCAAGTCCGCCTTGCCGTACCAACCCGTTCCAATCAATCCCACCCGAAGGGCTTTTTCCTGAGCGAAGGTCGTCGGAACAAAGGTGGCGGCCGACAAGGCTGCGCCAGTCTGGAGAAACTTTCGGCGTGTCATGGCTCTTTGCTAGACAATCGAGCCCGCCAACTCAAGCCCGCTCCGGGCCCAATGCCGCCCTGATGTCGGCCGAGCCAGTCCTTGGAGTACTTTGAACCTGTCACTTTATCATCACCCAGATACAAGGCTGAGCCCAACCCACACTTTGAACCTGTCACTCTGTTGTGATCGCTGGCGCTGGGCACTGGGGCAACGTCGCAGCCGAGCCCAAAGGCAGCGATCCAGGCCTTGGTCAAACATCGAACCGGTCACTGGAGGCCGCCGGCCAACATATCATCCCATCAGGATTGATTGATTTGACTCTTGATTCCCCATCCGGACCGGCCACTCTTGAAACTCATGATCCGCCACATCCACGAGATCCATCGGGAGAACGCCGGACGGGGCCGCCCCTCGTATTCCATCGAGTTCTTTCCGCCCAAGACTGAGGAAGGTGAGCGGGCGTTGTTCGAAAAGACCCTCCCTGCCCTCTTGGCCGCTCGGCCGGATTACTGTTCGGTGACCTACGGAGCCGGCGGATCCACCCGTGACAAAACCCTAGGGATTGTCGAGCGCATCCAACGCGACTTCGGGTTGACGACGATGATGCACCTGACGTGCGTCAACGCCGACAAGACCGAACTGGGATCAGTCATCGATGAAGCAAAAGCCCGCGGTGTGCGCAACATCTTGGCGCTGCGCGGAGACCCTCCCGGCGGTTCCGGCGAGTGGGTGCCAACCGAAGGGGGATTCCGTTATTCCTCGGAACTCGTGGCCTACCTGAAAGAGATCGGCGACCTGAGCATCGGCACGGCCGGATTCCCGGAAGGCCACATCGCCCAGACCGGGGGTAAGCATCAGGATTGGCAGCACCTGGCCGACAAAATTCACCAAGGAGCCCATTTCGTGGTGACTCAGTTGTTTTACGACAACGACGACTACTTCGCCATGCGAGATCATCTGAACAAGACCCTCGGCGTCGATGTGCCATTGATCCCCGGCCTCCTGCCCGTTGTGGCTCGCAACCAGACCAAAAAATTCACAGCGCTCTGCGGAGCGCGATTGCCCGAGCGATTCCTCTCCCGCCTCGAAGCCCTGGGTGACGACGATGCCGCCGTGACCGCATTCGGCATCGAATACTGCACGCAGCAAATCGAAGAACTCATCCGGGGTGGCGCTCCAGGCGTGCATTTCTACACCCTGAACAAAGCGCATTCGACGGTTCAGATTCTCAAGAATCTGGGGCACGCCTGACGTTCAGGAACATAAACCGTCCCACCCCAATGATCCGTGCCGTTTGCCTATCTCTGCTCCTCATCCAAATCGGACAGCTCCGACTCCAAGCCGAGTCTCAAGCCGAGTCTGAATGGCGTCCGTGGGTGGAAAAAATCAACGCACGACTCGTCGACACGCTGACCCCGCAGCAGCAGTCCCGTTGGGGCAAACCTCCGGTGAAGGCCTCGAACGGCAAAAACGCGTGGGTGGAATCCATCGAGCGACAAGTGGTGGTCAGTGACGCCACCACTGAATTGTGGTCCCGCATCGCCTTGGCCATCGGCCGAGATGCCTCGTGCCCGGGTTATTTGACAGAATTCCTGCGCCGGTGTGCAGACGCTCCGAACGGTATGGCCGCATTGCCGGATCCTTCAGAGCTTCCCAACAAGAAGGCCAAAAAGCCCATCGTCGATGACCGCAACCAGCAACTGACGGCCTTCAACCAACTGGCGGCCACGCTCATTTCCACCGAACTGGTCCGACCCTCGATCGTCCCGCAAGACGGCGAATCCAAGGGCGCTGCGCGACTCACCGATGCCCAAGCCCGTGAAGTGCTGCTGGAAGGCACCCGATTGGCAGCCCGCAGCGGTTACACTTCCGAAGCCCTTCAAAGCCTGCTGACCGCCTTGCCGGCCGGAGCCCCTTCACCGGTTTGGGCAAATGCTTTCCTTCCGGCCCAGACGCGGGGTGCGGCCTTGGCCAAGGAGATCAAAAAGGTCGAACGCAAAGCGACGGGCCGGTGACATCCGACTCGGGTTGATCGAAGTCTTTCGAAGGCTTTCGGACTCTCGAGTTACCGAGCCGTACAGCAGTCGTGATGGAAGAGATTCGAGCTCTCCCACAGGCTCGGATCCCTGCGACACAGAAGAAACTTTGCCTTCAGCCTTGCCGTAGAGGCCACCATCCGGTATCACTTTGCGCCTCGGGATCGCGGGGTGGAGCAGCCCGGTAGCTCGTCAGGCTCATAACCTGAAGGTCCTAGGTTCAAATCCTAGCCCCGCAACCAACTTTTAGGCCGTTTTCCTTCGGGAA
>JAPLUH010000036.1 GCA_026397675.1 Verrucomicrobiota bacterium | reverse complement strand
CGCGGTCGGCCGGCCGCACAAGTCCTCCCGGCCGTGAAGGCCTGGGCCACCCAACTCGACCGCAAGGACCCTCTCTACGATCGCCACCTGTGCGAAGCCCTGTGGGCCACCTGGGCCCAGAACAAGCCTGACGCCGGTTTGTTGCGCGCCGCGCTCAATGCCCGTTCCCATCAGGCTCGGGCGGCTGCGGCCCACGTGCTGCGTTACACGGCTCATCAAATCCCCGGTTCGCAAGACTTGTTCCGCCAGGCGGTCAACGACCCGCACGGCCGAGTGCGACTGGAAGCCATCGTAGGTGCCTCGTGGCTACCCGGTGATCAGGGAGCCCGCATCGTGCTGGAAGGCCTGCGCCAGCCGCTCGACAAGTGGATGAGCCCGGTCACCCGACAAATCCTCGAGAGCACCTTCAAGCAATCGGTCGCCACACTGGCCAAGGCCGAACCCAACGCCTTCGCCGACAATCCCAACGCCAAGGCTTACTTAGCTGGGAACTTCAAGATCGGTGCGGCTCCGCCCTCCGCGGATCAAGTCGTCTATGGACCGACCCGCACGCTGAACGCCACCGAGAAAAAACAGTACGACCTCGGTAAGGAGGTCTTCCACCGCGACGCGCACTGCGCCACCTGCCATCAATCCAACGGAGCAGGCGTGGCCGGCATTTATCCGCCGCTGAATGTGGCCAACAATCCGTGGCTGGCCGAAGACGAGCGCCTCATCAAGGTGGTGCTCAAGGGCCTTTGGGGTCCGCTGGAGCTGGGTGGCCAGCGCTTCGGCCCGAAGAACGGCGTGCCCCCGATGCTCGGCTTCGGCGGCATGATCACCGACGAAGAAACAGCCGGCGTTATCAGTTACGTCCGCCAGTCCTTCGGCAACAACTTGCCGCCGGTCAGCGCCGAGCAAGTGGCCAAGGTTCGGGCCAAAACCGAGAAGCGTTCGGACTTCTACATGGTCGAGGAAATCCTCAAGGAACACCCGATTCCCGGATGGGAAAAATGGGGCAAGATGGCCCGGCCCGCTGGTGACATCTACGAGTAACTCTCGGATTCCGACGGTCTGAAACTCCCATCACCCGCATGCAAACCCGACCCCTCGGAACCACAGGACTGTCGCTGCCAATCCTCGGATTCGGCGCCAGTTCGCTGGGCCAGGAATTCCGAAACGTCACCGTCGAGGAAGCCCTGCGCAGCGTGCGCGTGGCGCTCGACAGCGGCCTGAACCTCATCGACACCTCGCCCTTTTACGGGCGGGGCATGAGCGAGGTGTTGCTCGGTGTCGCGCTCAAGGGCGTGCCGCGCGATCAATACACGCTGTGCACCAAGCTGGGCCGCTACGATCTCCAGCACTTCGACTTCTCGGCGCGCCGGGTGGCCGAGTCCATCGACGTGTCCTTACATCGTTTGGGCACTGACCACCTCGACATCGTGCTCTGCCACGACATCGAGTTCGTGCCCATGCAGCAAATCGTCGACGAGACGCTGCCGGCCATCCGCAAGGCCGTGGCCGCCGGCAAGGTGCGCTTCGTGGGCTTCAGCGGCTATCCGCAGAAGATCTTCCGCGTCATCGCTGATCAAGCCCCGGTGGACTGCGTGCTCAGCTACAACCAGTACACCCTCCAGAACACCCGCTTCGCCGAGGAAACGGTGCCCTACCTGAAGGCCCGCGGGATCGGCGCCATGAATGCCGGACCCTTCAGCGCACGACTACTCACCAACGCTCCCTTGCCGGCCTGGCTCAAGGAGCCCGAGTCCGTGAAGGCGGCCGCCCGTGCCGCGGCCGCACTCTGCGCCCAACGTGGCTCCGACATCGCCAAACTGGCCCTGCAGTTTTCCTGCGCACATCCCGACATCGCCACCACCATCGCCGGCAGCGCCAACCCGGAGAACATCCGCAACTGGGCACGCTGGATTGAGGAGCCCATCGACACCGAGCTGTTGGAGGAGGTTCAGGCGATCTTCCGGCCCGTCCACAACCTCGGCCATGCCGAGGGTTTGCCTGAGAACAACTGAGCCCCGACGGACCCACCGCGCGTCGATGCACCTCTGACAACGAGAACCATGAAATCCCTCCGTCTCGGCCTCATCGGCCTCGGCAACATCGGTCGCCACCACGCCACCTACTTGCAGGCGGGCAAGGTGCCTCGCTGCG
>JAPLUH010000276.1 GCA_026397675.1 Verrucomicrobiota bacterium | reverse complement strand
ATGTGAGCGGACGGGTGCTCGATGCGGGCGGCAAACCGGTGCGCAACGCGTTGGTAGAAATTTGGCAGTGCGATGCCCACGGAGTTTACCTGCACACGGGCGACACCTCGAATCGGTCGCGTCAGGACAAGCAATTTCAGGGGTTCGGCCGGTTCTCGACTGGAAGCACTGGGGAGTACTTGTTCCGGACCATCAAGCCTGTGCCGTATTCGCCTCGGACACCGCACATCCATTTCAAGATCCGTCGTGGCGGCCAGGAACTGATCACCACCCAGCTCTACATTCAGGGGCATCCCGGCAATGAGAAGGACCCGATCTGGCGCGAGTTGAAGACAAAGCAGGATCGCGACGCCGTGACCGTCGGATTCAAACCCATGCCCGGGGCGAAGGCCGGGGAATGGGCTGCCCACTTTGACCTCGTCTTGGGCGTCACCCCCGAGGCCTGAGCGGCCAGTTTTAGCCCGCTCTCACAGACGCCCGGTGAGGGCGCCGGGATTACAGCGCGCGGCCTGGCCCACAACGTCACCCTGTAGGCCGGGTCTCCCATATGCGTTAACCTAAATCTCCATTAAGGGAAGGCTCCAGTTTCACTACTTGTCTGATCCGTTTACGTGGTGTCTCCGCGAGTTTGGTCGCGATTCTACGCCCGTTGCTGATGAGATGTTGCAATCGAAGTCCTGGAGCCAGGACTGCCTTGATCGCGTCGCGCGCTTCGATGAACGCACGCCATTGACTCTCATTCTCCTCGGGAGTCTCCCCAGGGGGAAAAAAGCTCCGATTCCAGGAGCACCCTCTCGATCAGCAGTGAGGTCAGTATCTTCGCCTGCATCCACGCTCTGGCGGACGCATCATTGCTCTTTGGAACGTGCCCCAACCCCAGGAGACTTTTAAGCCTCTTGAACACCAACTCCACCTGCCAGCGGTTCCGGTAGGTCTCCAGCACGGATCGAGTGCTCAGTAATGTTGCTGGCACCGATGTCAGCACCAGGATGTACTCTGTAAGTTCCAAGCTCGATTTATCGGGCTTAGTTCCGTTCTTCTGAGCCTTTCGCAGCGACTTGCGCATGGCCCGATCCGTTGCCAAGTGACCCTTGCGGCATACGCATAAGCGCATCTCATGGCGGTGTCCTCCGTGCTCAAACGTCACGGGCCACTCCGCCATCTCAAGAACCTTGAGCTTGCGCACTTCGGTCAGCACCTCGAATGGCTGGCCATCCGCTCCCATCAGAGGAAACAGGGCGTGATTCCATCGCACAACTACGGAAGCTCCTGAGTTCAAAACATGAGCCACGCCGGCCCGGTGACTGTAGCCGCGATCGGCGAGGACCAATTCCTTGGGCTTAAAAGCGAATCGCCCCAACTTCTCTCCCTTGCTGGAGTCGGTTAGTTCATAGTGGTCGCACAACATTTCCGGAAGTCGCAGACTGTAGTGGATGCGCCACGTGCTGCCGGTGGCACCGGGTTCGAGCACCTCAGTAGCATCCACAACCCGGACGCCTCCGCTCCACTTGGGAGCCCAAATCCCAAGGCTCTGCCGTTGCCGGCTCAAGAGGTGCGAGGTCAGGGATTGAAGCCAGGGTTCGGCAACCAAAAGCCGTTTGAAGAGCGCGACGCTGCTCACCTGAGCGAGACCCAGTTCGGATGCACGAGCAACGGTCTGTTTGAGGGAAAGCCCGCCTCCGACATGCATCAGGATGAGCCGAAGCCACAGGCTGGGATCTTGAAGTCCACGCGCACGGCGCGTGAAACCGTGCTCGCGGGCGAGAGCGTCGAGATTGGCAGGGAGCCAGGAGGCGAGGATTGCCCATTCCTCAGGGAGGGAGTCCGAATTGGAAACCATGCGCTCAGAATGTCGGCTCCGGGCAAGTTTTGGTAGTGTTTTTAGGTTAACGCATATGGCCGGGTCCCCCGACCCGGCGTCCCCGACCCACGCACCGCCACGCGCCGCCCCCCAAATAGGGCTGCCGCCTCGATGCCGCCCTCAAGGTAGGGCTGGATCTC
>JAPLUH010000095.1 GCA_026397675.1 Verrucomicrobiota bacterium | reverse complement strand
TTTTTTTAAGCCGCCAAAAGCAAACGCCCGTTCTGCAAGAAGCAGGACGGGCGTCTGAAAACTTGAACGTGTCGGAAAGTGTAGAGAACTGGCTCAGGCGCGTTCCATGTACTTGCCGGTCCGTGTGTCCACCTTGATCTTCTCGCCCGTCTTGATGAAGAGGGGGACATTGATCTCAAGACCCGTCTCCAACGTCACCGTCTTCTGCACATTGTTGGCGCTGTCACCCTTGAGGCCTTCCGGCGCATTGGAAACGACCAGGACGACGCTCGAAGGCATTTCAATAATGACGGCCTTCTCCTCGACGAAGGTCATGGTCACTAAGCTGTTCTCGGTGAGATAATTCTTGGCATCACCGACGAATTCGGGAGTCACCGTGACCTCTTCGTAAGTCTCAGGATTGACGAATACATAGTCGTCACCGGTCTTGTAGCTGAACTCCATCTTGTAGGTCATCAATGGGACCGTCTCTATCTTTTCCCCCGAGCCGAAGCGGACATCCATGCTCTTGCCGGTACGGATGCTGCGCAAAATGCCCTGTACGAAAGCCCGTAGGTTGCCGGGAGTCCGGTGGGTGACCTCAAGGACGACGCAAATGTCGGTATTGTACTTGATCGCTTGACCCTTGCGGAGTTCGTTCGCGTTGACTGCCATAGAATTGAAATGGGTGTTCCGCTGGGTAATCCGGCGGAAAGAACCTATATCCTACCGGCCGACGAATCGCTGGCAAGCGTCCAATTCCAACGGCGTGGGTTCGGACCCGCCAAAGCTGCCAGAAATCTGCTTCACCTCCATCCAGATGCTGTCTCATTCTCTCACCTCCTACGGGTTTCTCCCGAGGGAACTTCCGCCGCCATGAAAGCCAAGCTCGTCATCACTCCGAAAAAGGCCGTCCTCGATCCTCAAGGCAAGACCGTCGCCAACGCCCTCGAACACATGGGATACGCTGGAGTCACCGGCGTCCGCGTGGGCAAGTACATCGAGATCGACTTGGCCCCGGGCACCTCCGCTGCCGATGCCCACAACGCTCTCAACGAGGCGGCCTTGCGTTTTCTGAGCAACCCGGTGATCGAAGATTACCGTCTGGAGATCGTGGAATGACGACCCATTCGGCTATGCGATTTGCCATCCTCCAGTTTCCCGCTTCCAACTGCGACCAAGACTGCGTGCACGCGCTTCGCGTGCTGGGCAGCCAGGCCAAACTCGTCTGGCACAAGGACACCTCGTTGGGCGACGTCGATGCCGTGATCGTCCCCGGTGGCTTCAGCTATGGGGACGCTCTGCGTTGCGGGGCCATCGCCCGTTTCAGCCCGGTGATGCAAGCGGTGAGCCGCTTCGCGGACAACGGCGGGCTCGTCCTAGGCATTTGCAATGGCTTCCAAATCCTTTGCGAGGCAGGGCTGTTGCCGGGGGCACTCATCCGCAACCGGGACCTGCGATTTCACTGCGAACAGGTTTTTCTGAAAACCGCCAACTTCGAAACCCCCTTCACTTCAGAAATCCCTCGCGACGGCGTTCCCATCCGCATTCCCATCGCCCACGGCGAGGGATGCTACTTCGCCGATGCTCCCACGCTGGAACGATTGCAAACACAGCGCCAAATTCTTTGGCAGTACTGTGACGCGAAGGGTGCTGTGACTGAGGCAGCCAATCCCAACGGTTCTGTGCTGAACATCGCCGGCATCGCCAACGAGCGCTTCAATGTAGCGGGCCTCATGCCGCACCCAGATCGTGCAGTGGAAGGTATTCTCGGAACGGAAGACGGTCGTTCGATCCTGAAGAGCATGATCTTGGCGCTAGAATCCCGACGGGCTTCCGCCGTGGCCGCAGCCTAAAGGCGCGGCCTCAGACTGTCTGGGCGCTGCTCTACAACTACGAACGTCACCACCGCGACGGTTGGCTCACGGCCCGGGCCAACCGAGCCAAATACTCGGCCCGGGGAATTTCCGTGGCTCCCAGCGACCGGGTAACTGAGGTGACCATCTGACAATCTAGCAGGGTAAATCCACGGTGGGCTAGATGACGGTCCAGATGAACCAAAGCCACCTTTGAGGCACCATCCGCGCGGTGAAACATCGACTCACCGGCAAAGAAGCCTCCTACGCAAACCCCGTACACCCCGCCCACCAGCCGCCCTTCCTGCCAGCATTCCACACTGTGGGCATGTCCGGCCTGGGCCAGTTGTTCATACGCCTGCAAGAGCTGAGGTGAAATCCAAGTCGAGCTGGCCCCGCTTCGTGGTACCTCGGCACAGGCACGAATGACGGCTGAAAAATTCTGGTCGAAGCTCACCGTGTAGGGGGCTCGACGCAACGTCCGGGCCAGACTCCGGGAAACATGCACTGCGCCCACCGGAAGAACGCCGCGAGGATCGGGGGACCACCAGGTGATCGGGTCCGCTGACCACGGAAAAAGACCGCTCTGATACGCTTCCAGCAACCGCTCCACCGACAGGTCGCCTCCCACTGCCACCAATCCATCTTCCCGGGCCTGGCTCGGATCCGGCAACCGATCTCCTGGAGATAGGAAGGTCACGGAATCCGATGGACTCCTCATTCGAGAGATTCCTCGGAGATCAATCGCCCCTGGAAACGGGAAGCGATTTCCAGGTTCCACCAATGCACGGTATTGGGTGAGTTCAGAGGCAAATCGGCGGGAACCTCCGGGGGATCGGGTCGCCCGAGTTGTTCCCAAGCCCCCAGGCGTAATTCGTTCAACGCTTGAAGAAAGGATTCACGGTCTTCAGGGGTCAGACGGAGAATCCAGCCGGAGTCTTCCCGGGTTCCGGAAGGGGTTTGAGTCGTCGTTGTGGCCATGGACGCGGCACCCAAAAGCACCACCAACCGGGAACGGACCTCTGATCGGTGATTCTCCAACTCACCGGCTAAATCCGACTGGCACTGTTCCTCAAGGGCTTCGGAGGTGCGACTCAGCCGAGCTCGTTGGCGTGGGTCGATGGGACGAGAAAAAAGTGTGAGCAGCAGGTTACGCTCTCCAGGGGTGAGGAACCAAGAAGTGCCCTCCTCGTCGTACGCGTGAGGTTTCATGAGGCCGGTTCCAGCGTGGCGGTGAGGGAATACTTCTGGAGCGCATGCACATAGTACTCCGCTTTTTCGAAGCTGTCTCGAACCACAACACTGCGGCCTTCCTCATGAACTTCGAGCATATGCCGCTGTGCTTTTTCACGACCCCAACCGAAGACCTGCTGGAAGACGTGAGTCACATAGGGCATGAGGTTCACCGGGTCATCCCAAACGATGACGGTATAGTCCCGCTCACGGACCTTCTTAGATTCTATCTCCGCATCAATCTCGGGTGTCGGTAATTCTATGGTTCCCGGCATGCTGTTCACTGGCTTGATAAATTGGGATCGATGAATTGGGTTGGCGGTGGCTCGGCTCTCTAGGGCGGCTGCCTATTAGGATAGGGAAGAGGTTTCCCAACGCAACGGCCGCCGTGTGAGCGGCGGCCGTTCGGTCGATTCCGATCCGATGAATCAGTTCATCGATGGTGACGCCGCTTCAAATTCAACTGGGTCAGGGAGTGCATGAGAGAGGCTTGGGCCATGGCCGTTTCCTCGTCTCCCAATTTCTGAGCAATCCGGGCCTCAGCTTTTTTCCGGGCTTCTTCGGCTCGGGCCTCATCGATGTCTGCGGCTCGAATGGCCATGTCAGTCAAGATGGCCACCCGTTCACCGGTGATTTCCACGAAACCTTCACCGACAGCCAAGAAATGATCTTGGCCGCCCTTGCGAACCACAATCTCACCGTGAGTGATCTGGGTCATCAGCGGGATGTGCATCGGGAAGATGCCCATCTCGCCCTCGAGCCCGGGCAAGGTGACCATGTCGACCTCCTCGGAATAGATGCGGGCCTCAGGCGTTGCGATTTCCAGTTTGAGCGTGGCCATGTCGTTGGGGTTCTGAACGTGGGCGGACGACTAAGTCAGTCCTGGATCTCGTCGATGCCACCCTTCATGTAGAAGTTGGCCTCAGCGATATCGTCGTACTTGCCTTCCAGGATCTCCTTGAAGCTGCGGACGGTCTCGGCCACAGGCACCTGCTTGCCCGGACGACCCGTGAACTGCTCGGCCACCGTGAACGGCTGGCTGAGGAATTTCTGGATCTTACGGGCGCGGAAAACGGTCAACTTGTCATCGGCAGACAACTCGTCCATGCCGAGAATCGCGATGATATCCTGAAGGTCCTTGTAGCGTTGGAGCACCTTCTGAACGCCACGGGCGACATTATAGTGCTCTTCGCCAACGAACTCCGGCGCCAGAGCGCGGGAGCTCGAGGCCAGCGGATCCACCGCCGGGAAAATGCCCAACTCGGCAATGGAACGCTCGAGAACGATCGTGGCATCAAGGTGGGCGAAGGTCGTTGCCGGGGCCGGATCAGTGAGATCGTCGGCCGGCACGTACACTGCCTGGAAGGAGGTGATGGAACCCTTCTTGGTGGAGGTAATGCGCTCCTGAAGATTGCCCATTTCGGCGGCCAGCGTCGGCTGGTAACCCACCGCGGACGGAGTGCGACCCAGCAGCGCCGACACCTCGGATCCCGCCTGCGAGAAGCGGAACACGTTGTCGACGAAGAGCAGCACGTCTTGATTCTTCTCGTCGCGGAAATACTCAGTCACGGCCAAGGCCGAGAGAGCGACGCGGAGACGGGCTCCGGGCGGCTCGTTCATCTGACCATAAACCAGACCGATGCGGGATCCCGGCTCGAGGATCGGCATACCGTTGGCTCCGATCTCGGGGTGGCCCTTGGCGTCCTTCTTGGTCTTGATGACGTTGGCCTCGATCATCTCGTTATAGAGATCGTTGCCCTCACGGGTCCGCTCACCGACGCCGGCGAACATCGAGATACCGCCGTGCAGCTTCGCGATGTTGTTGATCAACTCCATGATCACGACCGTCTTGCCGACGCCCGCACCACCGAAAGCCCCGACCTTACCGCCCTTGAGGAAGGGGCAGATGAGATCAATGACCTTGATGCCGGTGGTCAGGATCTGCGGGCTAGTGGATTGATCCACCAGCGGAGGAGCGCTGCGATGAATGGGGTAGTACTTGTCGGCCTTCACCGGACCCTGCTCATCGACTGCGTCGCCGGTGACATTGAAGACACGGCCCATGACCGCTTCGCCCACGGGCATCGAAATCGGTTGGCCCGTAAAGTCGACGGTGAGCGCGTTGTAGATCGCGGGGAGAGTTCCGGAGAACTCCACGTCGACGACGGGACCGATGATCTGGACGATCTTTCCTGTGTTCATTTCCGAGAGAGGTCAGTTGCCCATCGCCATGGCGGCGCTGGTAATTTCGAGAAGTTCCTTGGTGATGTTCGCCTGACGGAGCTTGTTGTACTCGAGCGTCAGGTCCTTGATGAGTTGCTTGGCGTTGTCGGTGGCGCTCTTCATGGCGACCATGCGCGCCGAATGCTCGGAAGCCTTGGCCTCCAAAAGCATTTGATACACCTGATAGTTCAGGTAGTGCGGGAGGAGGTTGCTCAACAACTGCGGTGCAGGCGGCTCAAAGCTATACTCCTGGGCGGCGCCCGGCTGAATCTCCTCTGTGCCGCCGTTACCGCGAATATCGGGATCGATTTTCTGGAGACGACCCAGAGGCAACAACGTTCGAACCTCCGCTTTTTGAGTCAGGGTGTTGATGTAGTTGGTGAAAACTACATCAACTCCATCGACCTGACCGCTCAGAAAGAGTTCTTGGGCAAACTTGGAAATTGCCCGGGCCTCAGCAAAGTCGGGGATATCCTTGTAGGAAAATTCGGCCACCAATTTGCGCTTGAGTCGTGCCACCCATTGGGCTGCCTTGCGTCCGGCCACCACATAAACGGTGCTCGGAAGATGAGCCTTGGCGGCCTCGCGCAGCAAGTTGGTGTTCAGAGCGCCGCAAAGACCCTTGTCGGTGCTGATGATGATCAGCGCCCGGTTCTTGATCTCGCGTTTCTCGGTGAGTGGATGCTGGAACTCTCCGGCCCCTGCCGTGGCTGCCGCCAACACCTCGTTCATCAAGGCAGCATAGGGCCGACCCGCGAGGGCAGCTTGCTGCGCCTTGCGCATCTTGGCCGAGGCGACCATTTGCATCGCCTTGGTGATCTGCGCCGTGTTCTTGACCGACTTGATGCGGCGCCGGATGTCGCGTGTGCTGGGCATGATGAGTGGAACGGGCTCCCGTCGGGCTGCGGCTTAGCGGTAGCTCTGCTTAAACTCGGTGACGGCGGCCTTCAATTCAGCGGCCAATGCGTCATTGATGGCCTTCTCGGTGCGAATCTTCTCGAGGATGGTCGGCTTCCGCGTGTTGAGGAAGTCAGTGATCTTGTTTTGGAAGTCCTTGACCTTCTCTACGTCCACGTCGTCCAGCAGACCATTTTGCATGGTCCAGAGGATGACCGCCTGGATTTCGACCGGGATCGGCTTGTATTGGCTTTGCTTGAAGAGCTCTACGATGCGCTTGCCGCGCTCCAAGGTAGCTTGGGTCTTGGCATCGAGGTCCGATCCGAACTGGGCGAAGGCGGCCAGTTCCCGGTACTGGGCCAGGTCGAGCTTGATCTTACCGGCGACTTGCTTCATCGCCTTGATTTGCGCGGCGGATCCAACGCGGCTGACCGAAAGACCGACCGAGATGGCCGGACGAACGCCCTGGTAGAACAAGTCGGTCTCGAGATAAATCTGACCGTCGGTAATGGAGATAACGTTGGTCGGAATGTAGGCCGAGACGTCACCCGCTTGAGTCTCAATGATGGGCAAGGCCGTCAGCGATCCATTGCCGCTCTTCTCGTTCACACGGGCCGATCGCTCCAAGAGGCGGCTATGCAGGTAGAACACGTCACCCGGATAGGCTTCGCGGCCGGACGGACGCTTCAACACCAAGGAAACTTGACGGTAAGCCGTGGCCTGCTTGGAGAGATCATCATAAATGATGAGCGCATCCATGCCGTTGTCCATGAACCACTCGCCGATGGAAGCTCCAGAGAACGGCGCCAAGTATTGGTCGGCAGCCGAGTCGGAAGCAGCGGCGGCCACCACAATCGTGTACTCCATCGCGCCGGCCTTATCGAGCTCAGCGATGACGCGGGCGATGTTGGACTGCTTCTGCCCGATCGCGACGTAGATGTTGTAGACCGGGCGGAAGTCCTTGACCCCGACATTCTGCTGATTGATGCGGGCCTGATTGATCATCGTGTCCACGCCGATCGTGGTCTTGCCAGTGGAACGGTCACCAATGATCAACTCGCGTTGACCGCGGCCAATGGGAATCATCGCGTCGACGGCCATGATCCCGGTCTGGAGCGGTTGGCTGACGGACTTCCGCTTAATAATACCCGGGGCGATCTTTTCGACCGGGTAGAACGCGGTGGCCTCAATTGGACCTTTGCCATCGAGGGGGCGCCCGAGCACGTCCACGACTCGACCCAATAGTCCTTGTCCGACAGGAACCGACAGCAGTTTGCCGGTGGTCTTCACCTCGCTGCCCTCGTGGAGACTGGTGTAGTCACCCATGATGATGGCACCGACCTCGGTCTCTTCGAGGTTCAAGGCGAGGCCGATGATGCCATTGCCAAAATCGAGCATCTCGTTGGCCATGCAGTCGGAAAGGCCTTCGATCTTGCAAACACCATCGGAAATCTCGCGGATTTGTCCGATGTTTTGGCGGGTCACCGAAGCCTTCGCACCGTTGATCGGGGCCTCAATTTCTTGGAGCAGGGAACTCATGTCGTCTGTGGGATTATTCGACGG
>JAPLUH010000034.1 GCA_026397675.1 Verrucomicrobiota bacterium | reverse complement strand
GGGCGGTGGCAAGGCGTTGCTCTTCGAGAAGCCCACGGTACGGGGCGTTGTTTCCCCGTTCCCGGTGGCCATTAACACGCTCGGCTCCTGGAAGCGCATGGCCATGAGCATGAATGCCGCTTCGGTGGACGACGTGGCCGCTGAACTGGGTGGACTCATGAAGGCCCGCCCGCCGGCTTCTATGAAAGAGGCGTTGCGGCTCCTGTCGCTGGCCTTGGATTTGCGCCATGCGAAACCCAAGACGGTGAAGAGCGGCCCTTGCAAGGAGGTCATCCATCGATTTGATGCCCCAACTAGCCGCAGCGAGGCTTGGCCCGATGCGCCCGACTGGCGGAAGGGAACCGATCCGTTGCCGCCCACGCTGGCCGACTTGCCCATTCTCAAGTGCTGGCCGCTCGATGGGGGACGCTTCATCACGTTGCCATGCGTGGTGACGCAAGATCCGGACACGGGGGCCCGCAACCTAGGCATGTACCGGATCCAGGTTTATGACGACCGGACGACCGGTGTGCACTGGCAATTGCAGAAGGTCGCTGCGCGTCATGGCCGTCGCTATTACGAGACCGGTCAACGCATGCCCGTCGCCATCTTTCTCGGTGGCGATCCCATGTTCCCCTTCGCCGCCACGGCCCCGTTGCCCGATGGCTTGGATGAATTTCTGTTGGCGGGGTATTTGCGCAAAAAGGCCGTCGAACTAGTGAAGTGCGAGACCAACGACCTCGAGGTTCCCGCCAATGCCGACTTCGTCATCGAGGGGTATGTGGATCCGATCGAACCCCTGCGGATGGAAGGTCCCTTCGGAGACCACACCGGTTACTACACGCTGCCTGAGCCGTATCCCGTGTTCCATGTCACGGCCATCACCCATCGCAAGCATGCGGTGTATCCGGCCACCATCGTGGGCATTCCGCCGATGGAGGATTTCTACATCGGAGCCGCGTCGGTGAAGCTCTTCCTACCGATTTTTCAGATGAACTTCCCGGAGATTGTCGACATCTCCCTGCCGGCGGAAGGCACCTTCCACAACTTGGTGGTGGTGAGCATCCGCAAGACCTATCCCATGCAGGCCTACAAAATCATGCACGGCCTCTGGGGCATGGGGCAGATGATGTTCTCGAAGTACATCATCGTGGTGGATGCCGAGGTGAATGTTCATGATACCCGCGAGGTGCTCTTCCACCTCTTCGCCGACACCGATCCGCAACGCGACACCTTGCTGACGCGCGGGCCGTCTGATGTGCTCGACCATGCGACCTCGCACATTGGCATGGGCGGTAAAATGGGGTTCGACGCCACGCGCAAGTTGGCGGGCGAAGGATTCGATCGCCCTTGGCCGCCGATCATCCAGATGGATGCGGCGGTGAAGGCGAAGGTCTCTTCGATGACGTCTCCGGGCTGAATCTCAGCAACGTTCCGGCACCCACGGAAAGTTGCCGGTTTGAAAACTACGGTTTTGCCGGATCCTCGGATCCGTTTTCTTCCAAATTGAGAACTACCGTTTCTCCCTTCTTCCAGATGAGGCCGGATGCGTCCGGGTCTCACGAGACTAAATAAACAGTCACTCGAGCAACCGACACTTTGAGGCCGGATCGATGATCCGTTGAGTGTCTGGGTTCAGTGGTTTTCAAACCGGCAGGTTCCGTCGGTTTTCACTTCGTCACTGACAGTTGAACTGCCCCGTTTAACGCGGGGCGCCGTTGGAGGTTCTCAGTGAATGGGTTGCGTCCGGCGCAGCCTAGCCGAATCAGCGCGCGGTCTTCCTCGGGGAGGCTGCTTTCAGGGTTTCTTTAAGCGGCACCTCGCAGAAGGTGAGCGCAGCGATGCCATTGAGGCCGCGCAACAGGCGTTCCGGATCCCAAGACGCGCTGTCGAGGTAAGTGAGGGTTTTGGCTTGAGACGGTTGGTGCAATGTCAGGACTAACCGATTTCCGTCAGTCCTTCCGGAGGCGATGCGATCCTTGCTGCCATCGAGCCAGAAATCGCGGACCAGAGCCGGATCCCAGCGCACAGGTTGGTCGAACTCCAATACCAGTTGGGAGTGGGTCGAATCTGGGTAGGCGGCCCGCAGCAAATGGGGAGCCGTGATAGACTTCTTGGGTTCCAGCCCATGCAGATCGCGATCGATCAACGGGGCGATGAGGCGGGCCATCTCGGCATAGCCTTGGGCCGGATAGTGGCATCCCCCGGGAGGCTGGATGCCCAGGGTGGACATCACCGTCAGGCGCGACAGGGCCGAGGGGAGATTGCGCTGCACCTCCCGGAGTCGGTTGTCTGATCCATCGGTGCCCATGGAACAGGCCTTGGGCCAGATCTGGAAAGCGTAGTGGTGGCGCAGGTTCGGGTAATCGGTGGCCCAGGCCGCGGCGAGGTCGATGAAG
>JAPLUH010000105.1 GCA_026397675.1 Verrucomicrobiota bacterium | reverse complement strand
GATTCTCCGCCGATAGGCGAGAATCCGCAGGCTCAGTTCCGGGGCAGGGCGACCACACCGGTGCGGGTGAGGTCGAGGATGCCGAAATCCTTCACCAGCAGCAGGAACTGGTTGATCTTGGTTTCAGCTCCGGTGATCTCGATGACGATGTTGTCGGGTTGCACATTGACCACCTTGGCTCGGAAGAGTTCAGCCAGTTGGCAGATCTCAGCACGGTTCTGGCCATTGGCCGACACGCGGACGAGGACCAGTTCGCGGTCGATGTAGTCCGTCTTGCTGTAGTTTACGATCTTGACCGAATCGATCAGCTTCTCGAGCTGTTTGCAAATTTGCTCAACGGTGGCGTCATCCCCTCGGGTGACGATGGTCATCCGGCTGAGGGTGGCATCATGGGTTGGGGCGACATTCAGCGAGTCGATGTTGTAGCCGCGGCCGCTGAATAGGCCGGAGACGCGGGTCAGGACGCCGAACTTATTTTCGACGAGCACGGAGATGGTGTGGCGCATGGGATTTTCGCTTTTCACGGTATCGGTATTTCGGTTCGTGGAGGCTGGCCTGGACGCACCGTCTCTGGAAACGGGCCCCGCACAGAACCGAAGCCCGCGATCCTTTGCCGGAGACGCGGGCGACCTGGATTCCAAACAGTCGGCCAGTCCGCGTCAGCCCCGGAGGGTTACACGTACGGCTACCTGTTCACGCTTCGAAATCACGGAGCGACGCTATCGAAGCCCCCAAGCCAGCGGCAACGGCTATTTTCTAGTGAGGGATCTCCGGTGTTCAGGGCTTTGCGGACTCTGGCAACCGTGCCTAGTCTTTTGATGATGACCCATTGGATGACGTGTTCTGTTGCCGCGCTGTTGTGGCTGCTTTCCACCGTGATGATGGAGGCTCAGACCCAGCGACTCATTCCGAGAGGAGATGTCTGGCGCTTAGCCAAAGGAACCGCCGAGGCCTCTTCACCGGATGCGACCGAGTGGCGCGTCAGCACCTTCAATGATGCCTCCTGGTCTGCGGCGACACTTCCGGTCTTCTACGGCGAGGCGTTGACGGGCACCGAATTGACCGACATGCAGAACCGGTATTCCTCGGTGTTTCTGCGGCGTGCGTTCACGGTGGGTTCCCCGGCGGACGTCCGCAGTCTGATCCTGCGAGTGAAGGTAGATGATGGATTTATTGCCTGGATCAATGGTCGGGAAGTGGCCCGATTCGGCTCGCCCGAGGGGGAGTTCAACTTCGCTTCAATGGCCTCGATTACGGCGACCGAGCCGGTGGATTTTGTGGAGTATGCGGTGGCCTTGCCGAAGGAAGTGCTCAAGGCGGGGAACAACGTGTTGGCCATCCAGGCCTTCAATGTGACGTTGGGCAGCAGTGACCTAGTTCTCGATGCAGAATTAGAGGGCGATTTAGATCAGCAGGCACCTCGCATTGCTCGAATCTTGCCGTCCGAGGGTGCTGTGGTGGCTCCCTTCACCTCGGTGGAGGTGCTCTTTGATGAACCCGTTCAGGGCGTGGACGCTGGCGATTTGAAGATCAACGGTGTGGTGGCGCAGTCAGTGGTCGCCGTGGCCCCGGATCAATACCTCTTCAGCTTTCCTCAAGTTGGAGTGGGCACGGTGGGCTTCCAATTTATTCCCGGTCACGAAATCACGGACTTGTCTTCGGCGAGGCTTCCGTTCGCGGGTGCAGCCTGGTCGGTGACTGTCGAAGGCGGGAGCGAAGCGAAGGGCGTGATCATTAATGAGTTTCTGGCAGTCAACAGTCGGGGGGTGCGCGATGAGGATGGAGACAATTCCGATTGGATCGAACTCTTCAACAGCGGCACATCACTCGCCTCACTCCAGGGATGGCTGTTGGTAGCCGGGACCGACCGTTGGGTCTTTCCATCGCTCTTTCTGGCACCCAACGGGCGACTGCGGGTGTTTGCCTCGGGCAAGAACCGCACGAACGACACGGCCCGTCTGCACACCTCGTTCCGACTGAGCTCCGCAGGCGAACGCTTGGCTCTGCTCAATGCGCAAGGCGTGGTCCAAGACGAATACTCCCCGGGCTATCCGCCTCAGCGGGCCGACGTTTCTTATGGCCACGCCGAGGGGGCTCCGAACCGTAACGGGTACTTTGTGGTTCCCACTCCAGGCGCACCGAATGGGGCCAAGGGCGATGGTTTCGCGCCCGAGGTTGTGTTCTCGGTTTCCAGCGGCACTTACTCAGGCACCTTGGAACTAGGGCTGAGTTTGAGTGCATCGACCAATGCCCCGGTACCCATCGGCACAGTGATCCGCTACACGGTCGATGGGTCTACGCCCACCGAATCCTCGGCCGTGTACTCCACTCCCTTGAGGTTCATTAACTTAGCGGTCCGAGTGCGGGCGCGTGCGTTCTCTGGCGGCTTGCTGCCAGGACAGCTTCGGGGGGAGACCTTCCTCCCACTCTCATCGACGGTGGCCAATTTTCGTTCGGACCTGCCGGTGATGCTCATCCATGATTTCGGTCAGGGCCGGCCTCCGGCCAATACTCGAGTCTTCGCCCACATGCAGCTCTTCGAGCCCGATACGAACGGGGTGACGCGGTTGACGAATGCTCCGACCTTGGCCACACGGGCCGGCATTTCCGTTCGCGGCTCCAGCACCGAAGGCATTGCCAAGGCCAGCTACCGATTGGAGTTCCGCGACGAGTGGGACAATGACCGCCCGCTGTCGCCCTTGGGAATGCCCGCCGACGGCGACTGGGTCATGTACGCTCCCAACAGCTTTGAGCCGGTACTCATTCACAATCCGTTCATGCACCAACTGAGCCGGGACATCGGGCGCTACTCGCCGAATACCCGCTTTGTGGAGGTCTATTTTGTGGGTTCGGGCACCGGGGCGATCGACTCGACCAGTTACGCGGGCATTTATGTGCTGATGGACCGGATCGAGGTGGGCAAGGACCGGGTCGATGCCGGGACGTTGGAGCCGGAGAACCTCACGCTGCCCTCGCTGTCCGGCGGTTACCTCATGAAGATCGACCGTTTGGACCCGGGAGATTCTGGGATTTTCGCAGCCAACCAGACGGTGGCCTTGGTTGATCCGAGGGAAGACCAACTCAAGCTCCCCGCCCGCGCCGCCCAGCTGAATTATATCCGCAACTACCTCACGTCCTTCGGGAATGCCCTGTATGACAACAACCGGTTCACCAACCCCGTGACCGGATTTCGAGCGTACATCGATACCGGTTCCTGGGTGGATCATCACCTGCTGAACGTACTGTCGTTCAACGTCGATGCCCTGCGACTGAGCGCCTTTTTCCACAAGAAACGCGAAGGGAAGATCCATTTCGGCCCAATCTGGGATTTCGATCGGACGCTCGGCTCCACCGATGGTCGGGACTCCAACCCGCGGGTGTGGCGTTCCCAAAACGGCGATCTCGGCACCGACTTCTTCAATTATCCCTGGTGGGACCGGGTCTTCCGCGACCCAGAGTTTTTCCAGGACTACATCGACCGCTACCAAGAATTGCGGACCGGTCATTTTGCCACCACCAACCTTTGGCGTCGGGTCGACGATTTGGCCCGCCAGGTAAGAACCGCCCAACCTCGCGAGCAGAATCGATGGGGAGTTTTTCCTCGAGGGGGCAGTTATCAGGCGGAGGTCAATTTGATGAAGGCGTGGATTTCGAATCGGACCGATTTCATGGATCGCCAATTCGTGTCTCCGCCTCGTTTGGCAAGTCCCTCGGGCCGAGTAGACTCTGGATTCGGTGCGGAAATCATCGCGCCCGCCGGCTTGAGCACCTCCGTCTATTACACGACCGACGGGACCGATCCTCGATGGCCCGGTGGCCGAACCAATCCCGCGGCCCGTCGCTACATGGGTAGTCCCATCACTCTGGAGGCCAATGCCAAGCTGGTGGCTCGCTCGGTGAACCCTCTCCACTCTGCGCTGACGGGTGCCAACAATCCGCCCTTGAAATCCACGTGGTCCGGCCCGGTGTCGGCCACTTATGTGGTAAAGCCCATCCCGCTGGTGGTGAGTGAAATCCACTTTCACCCCGATGATGGTGGTGCTCCGGGCGATGCCGATGACTTGGAGTTTGTGGAACTTTGGAATCGGGGTGACAGCCCTTTGTCGCTGGCAGGCATGCGCCTCCGGGGTGGCATCGACTTTAAGTGGTCGCTCACCAATGCGCCGACCTTGGCGCCGGGTGCCT
>JAPLUH010000199.1 GCA_026397675.1 Verrucomicrobiota bacterium | reverse complement strand
GGGGTTGCGTACTTCACCCGAAATACTTTCACCTCGGTGACAGCGGCATCCCATTGCTTATCGAGGTCCTTGATGAGTTTTCTGGCCAATTCAATGGAATCCTTCCGACCTGACAGGATCAATGCATTGAGTCGGGCATCTGGGGTGACATTCAGCGGGCTGGCTAAGGCGCGGGCCGATCCGGCCTCAGGCTTGCCGGGGCCATCTTGCCGGGTCCCGAGCTTGGCTCCCTGAGCAAAGATGGCCGATAAATTCTGCCCTGTGGTGCGGGCATCTGCGTGAAGCAAGGCCACGACAGCAAAGTCGGCCGCCTCCGCTGAGCCAATTTGGTCGAGCATCTCGACGACCTTGGCGAGGGCCTCGAGGTTTTTTGCAGTGGAAGTGATGAGCAAGCGATTGCCGTCGCTGGGGTCGGCCGTGATCTTGATGGGACGTTGCAAGTCGAGGGCGACAGAGTCTCCAGAGTCGCTGCGGATGTTGAGCTTGCGGACCTGTTCCTGGAGTTCACGCGCTTCAGAACCCGCCTCGCCTGCGGCCCCCGGACGGAGTAGGTTCTGGAGGGTGGCGGCCATAGCCGGTGCAGCGCTCTGCTTGAGGGTGAAGACCCGGACCTCGGCCTCGGCATCCTCACTGGGCGTATCGAGTGTCTTGATCATCTTTTCCACCTGAGCGATCAGGGGTTCACGAGCGACGACCAGTAACCCTTTGGAACGACCGTAAGGCAGGACTGTTAAAAGATCCCCCGGATGCTGAGCGCTGAGTTGCTGCACCAGTTGCTGGACCAATGGGGTGATCTTGGCCGGCGGGGTGTGAGTGAGAGTAATTAGGCGGTGGGACAGGTCTGCCGCGGGGTTAGTGGTATCGAGCTGTTTGACCAGCGCTTCAATGATGGAAAAATCTTTGGCGGACGCCCGCACCAGGAGGCTTCGGGAGCGGGGTTCTGGTACGACCGTGAAGCGGGGAGGGCGCTGGCTCTGCTGGGGTTGGGGCTGGGATTGATCACCACCTCGTCCGCCGCCGGGACGAAAGACATTGTTCAGGGTTCGGGCCATCACGACGGGGTCGGCCTGTGTCAGCGCGAGGATGCGCAGATCGCTCTCACCCGAGGAGGCCTTCCACGAGAGGTCGGTGATCATGCGGTTGATCCGATCCAGTTCCGGCGCTGGGCCTGAGAGAATTAATGCGTTGGCATTCCGGTCCAGGGCCACGGTGACTTCGGACACCTTAATGGGATTGTTGGTCTTGGTTCGATCCAGAGCCGGCAAGCGATTCACTAGTTTGAGCGAGGTCCCATACATCTGCGGATAGATGTTGGTCAGCATGCCGATCATTTGATCCACGGGGACGTCCTCCACGGTCATGAGCCGAACCTGAAGGCTGTTGTCTTGGGCGGAGGTGTCGAGCCGCTGGATCAGGTCTTGGATTTGCGGCATGTCGGAACGCCGGGCGATCACCGTCAACGTATTGGCCTCGCGATCCACCTCCAGGACGGGTTGCTCTCCCCGGGGTCGGTCTTCATAGACAGCGGCCACTTTCATGCGGATATCGGCGGCGCGTGCGTTCTGCAGCCAGACGAACTGAACGTCGCGATCGGAACGTTCTGGTGCCTTATCCAACGTGGGAAGCAGTTGCTCGATGAGCTTGAAGTGGGTGGCCGATGCCGTAATGAGCAGGCTGTTGGAGCGTGGATCGATGGCGATGGCCGGTTGGGCGCGTGAACCAAACCCACGGCGTTCGAGTCGGCTGCTAACATTGGCCAACAATTGCAAGAGCACCGGCTGGATGTCCGTGGCGTTGGCGCTGTTGAGCTTGTAGATGCGGACTTCGACTTCGCCGGTGGCACTTTCAGCATCCAGTTCCTTGACCAGCTTCATGACCTCCTGGACGGCCTCACCGGGTCCATTGAGCAGCAAGGCATTGGCCCCAGTAACCGGAGTGATGCTGACCCGGCGCAGCTTGGCGTCGGTGCCCTTACCGGCGATGGCCTTACTCACCGATTCGGCCACCGTCTCGGCCACCGTCTTGCGCAGCAGTACGGTCTGGATGACTGAAGACCCACCCGGATCCGAGACATCCACCGATTGAATCACCGATTGTACTCGCTCGAAAACGGCGGGCGGCGCGCTGACCAGCAGTGAGCGTTCGTCGAGGGCGGGTGTGACGACCAACCGCTGGGCCGTTTCGGTCAGAGCCATTTCACGGGAGAAGAGTTGTCCGAGCAGAGTGATTACGGGAGCGGCCGTCACATGTTGCAGAGGGAGGCTGCGAACGCCGCGGACCGAATTGGTATCTGCTGTCAGCAACCGAGAAGCAATGTCTTGAACAGCCTTCCATTGAGCCGCATTAGCGGTCACCAGGACCCTCGATTGGTTGTCGTCGGGAATGAGTATCAGGTCCGCGGCATTGCCGGCTGCTTTCAGCTGATCGATGACCAGCGGGCGAAGGCGTGCGACCGCTTCCGACGCGGAGCCTTGCGGGATGTTCAGGATCTGGAGGTCTCGGGGCTCTCGGGTGGTTGTGGCATCGAGTTGTGTGACGATTTGCTCAGCGGCCTGAAGATCCTTGGCCTCGCCGGAAATCATCAGTGTTCGGGCTTTGGCGTCCACGCCGAGGGTCACGCGGGGGGTGAGTCGGCCAGAGGGGTCCAACTTGGCGAGCGTATTGGAGAGGGCTGCGGCGACCTGGGCGGGCTCGGCATTGGTCAGGCGAAAAATTCGGGAATTGCCGGAACGTTGATTGGCCGTGTCGAGATTGAGGACCAGGGCGGCAATGTGTTCGAGGTCGTTGGTTCGGCCGGTGACGATGAGGCGGTTGCCCTCGGTGTCGACCCGGATGACGGCCTGCTCCGAGGGGGGAATGGGTTTGGTCTTGAGGGAATCTTCGTACAGCGAACGGACCGTGCCTGCCAGTTCAGTGGCCTGACGCTCGGCCAAATTCAGTACCCGGGTTTCACGGGGTTCAGGGGTTGCGGTGGGCGCTTGTATTACTCCCAGAAGAGTCTCGATCTCGGCCAGATGATTGGTGCGTGCGGTGACAAGGATTCGGCCATTGGGCGCGTCGCCGGTGAACACAGCATCGGCAGGGTCCGCCGCATCCTGATTCTTCCAGCGTTCGGTGTAGAGTTGGCGGAGCAGGGGAAGGATCCGGATGACTTCATCGGGCTGGCCTACGTTGATGGGTCGAGTCTCACGAGGTCCCAGCGTGGCGGCGTTTTTTTGGAGTTGTTCTAAGATGGTGTCGACCAATGCCAGTTGAGCGTCGCTGCCGGCCAGGATGAGTTGGTTGCTGGTGGCATCATCGAGAACGAGCAAATCCGATAGGGCTAGGTCTGGCTGGTTGCGGGACTGATCGTTGTAGAGTTGGCGGACCCGGGCTGACATTTCGCTCACCTTCCCCTGACGGAGTGTCACCACTTTCATGCGGCGGTCCGGACGGGCCCCAAGGGAGGTATCGAGCTGCTCGATAATGGTGGAGACGGCCTGAAGTTCTTTGGGGTCGCCCGTGACGATGAGGGTGCGGCTCTTGGCGTCGACGGAGACCGTGGCTCGCTTCTGGGCGCGGCCAAAGGCGTCGTAGCGGACCAGCGCCGTGGACAAAACCTCTGCGACCTTCTCCGGCTCGGCAGATCGGATCTTGAACACCCGGGCGGTCGCACTCTGGGATCCCACCTTGTCGAGCTTGCGCACCAGCTCCTCGATGACGGCGAGTTCATTGGTCTCGCCAACAACGATCAAGCGGTTGCTGCCGGTGTCCGAGGTGACCGTGGTGTCCGGTGGGGTGCTGCCGAAGCGGGCCTTAGCTTGGTCGAGGTAAAGGCTGCGGACGGTTGTGGCCAGTTCAGATGCGGTCGCGGTGACGAGATCGATGATACGGACATCCCGGGAGTCTGCTCCAGGCTTGGCCGGGTTAGTGCCCAGTTGCTGGAGGATGGATTCGATCTTCTGCAAATGGTCGGGACGACCCGTGACGATGATGCGTCCACTGCGGGGATCTCCAAGAATTTGAGCGTCGGCGGGATCGGTGTCTGAGCGTTCCTTCCACTGGTCGGTGTAGAGCTTTTGCAGGAGCGGTTGCACGCGTTGCACATCGCTGGCGGAACCGACTTCAAAGGTGCGCGTCTCTCGCCCGAGGTTGGTGGCACTCGTGACCTTCAGGTTGTTAATAATCTCGGAGATGCGGTCGAGGTGGGAGGCCCGCCCCGAGGCGATGATCCGTCCCGAGCGCGGTTCGGTAATGAGTTGGGTGTCAGCGGGGCCATCCGAAGGGCGGCTTGAGGCCTGGTCTTTGTAAAGTTGCTGGATAATGGGGAATAGGCGCTGAACCTCGGCGGGCTTGCCGATTTCAAACACCCGATTGGTTCGGGCCTCGGGCAACTCTGTGGCGACGGTGGCAACGATCTGGCGCACGGCCGCGGCCTGGTCTGCGGTGCCAAACACCATCAACCGTTCTCCGGAGGGATCGGTGTACAGGGTGGCGGGTTTGGTGCTGCGCCCTTGGTTCTGCTCGGCGTAGATCTTGTTGACCATGGGCAGGAGGTCGGCGGCGCGGCTGCCCTGAGGCTCGATGGTGTGCAGTTGACGCTGGGATTGGTCGGGGCGCGCATCGAGGGCCGAAATGACCGTCTCGACTTGCTGCATGAGAGAGTCCGGGGCTAGCACGATGAGGCGGTGGCCATTGGGCTCCGGGGTGATGCTCACCAAGTTGGTCACCGATCGGCCGGCGTTCTGAGCCATGAAGACGCGGGTGGCGACCGTGGCGAGGG
>JAPLUH010000233.1 GCA_026397675.1 Verrucomicrobiota bacterium | reverse complement strand
GTCGTGCCGGCCTGGGTCTTCACCCGAAGCTGGAAATCCGGCCCGGTCAGAGGCGGCTTCGACTCCTTCATCAGCTGCACCGTCACGAAAGGCACCTCTTTGAGACACCCCAGAAGCACATCCTTGGCCTGATCAATGACTGCTGCTCTTTTCATTGGAATAACCACTTTCAACAATTGTTGAAAGCTATGGTTCCAATGAATCATCGACAAGCTTGAATCCACACCGGACGTGCGATGGCACCGGTCCTTGCCGGACGCCTGCTCGACGTCCACCGCTGGATCACTGAAGACCGACCCCGCGGAGACCAACCAGCGCAAGTGACTTTTCAGCTGGGGTCATTCTCACCGCGCTGCCACTCGTTCAAGCCTTCCGCGCCCAGGACTTCTTCATAGGCCGTCGGGAAGCGGTCAAACACCCCAAAGCTCCACCGTTTCTGGAGGACCTTCCAACGCCGCGCCAGTCGAACTGGATCGGGCCTGGCTTTCAGGCAGGCCTTTCGATGCAGCTCACCCACTTCATCCAGCAGGGGCATGGACCACACCTCGGAATCCTGGACCTCCATGCTCAGCTCGGCGATCCGTTGCAGCGCATACTCCGCCAACTCGACGGCATCGACAGCGGGCCTGTCTTCCAGCACATGCCTCAGCAGGCAGCAGATGGGGTCTGCCTTGCTCCCGATGGCATCCGACTCCCGCCACGTCGCCATGTCTGGGAGTTCGGTCAGGCGACGGATGGCCTCGCGGACCGGCCCCGGGTTCCATCCGCCGTCGGCTCCACTACTCCACTCCGCATTCAATGCAATCAGGAGCGGTCGATGCGCAACACCGGCCTCGACCAACCAATCCACCAACCGAGGCACCGGTTGCTGGCCCAACCACCAGCCCGGTCGTAATACCCCTTTTCCAATTGTCGTTAGCGAAACCGCCGAACCTTGGCGATTGCGTTAGTCAACTGCATCCGGAACCAGAAGCCTCCTCGCATTTTCGACGAGTAGTATTTTCTCGGCGGCGTGTACGATTGCGTCCTCGTCGATTTCGGTCCCCTCGGAGTCGCCTCCGTTGAGCAGCTTCGCAGGGTCAGGTACCTGGCCGGCTTCCAAGGCCGCGAAAAACGAGACGATCTCGTGAGTTTCGAAGAGGTCGCGGATTCGGTTCACGAATTGCGGTAGCTCCGCGGCGAACTCGGGCCGCTCATGGCTGACCTCCATGAAAAGCAGCAGTTTTTCGCCCACCAAATATCGGAGGGCATCGTTGACTCCAAAGCGTTCCCGGATGCCTTCGGCGGCAGCGCACTGATCGATCCAGATCCTGTGGAATTCTGACATGGAATTGGCTGCTAGTAGACTGCAGTGCGATGCATCGACTCAAGCTTCGACTGCCAAGTGGAAGAGCTCACGAGGGGTTCCGCGTTCCGGCGGATTGGCACTCTATCGCCGATTGTACGAGGAGGGCTTCAGTGAGAAGCAGGTGGTTTATACCCACCTCCATGTCGACCTGTTGCTGATCCTCCCCCAGCCGCTTATGATCCGCTTCAGACAGGAAATTCTTGCCATGGAGAAAGACAAGAACATGCCGTATGTCGACACACTCACACGGATGAGCCGCGAAGAAGGCCTCGAGGAGGGGCTTAAAGTAGGTCGCGAGGAAGGCTCACTGGCTCAGGCCCGCGAGTCGGTCATCGATGCCTTGGAGATTCGTTTTGGCGAGGTTCCCAACGACCTCCGCGAACGCATCACCGCCCTCGACAACCTCCGCACGCTGAAAGCCCAGAATTGCCGAGCCATCACGGTGCCGAGCATCGAAGCATCGAGCAGTTCTGAGCGGTGGCGGGATGCAGGCGTCTGCGGCTGCACGGCGGGAATAGACCGTGGGACACGATCCTTACCGGAGAGGAATAGACCGTGGGACACGATCCCTACTGGGCAATGTTGGGGTGGTGGCCTCGTCGGGGCTTTTGGACACGCGGAGAGTGTGGAAGATCGGTGTGAGAGAAGCGAAACCGTCGTTTTCAGGGTGTTTCACCGGCTTCAACGATCGATTAGATCCGAATTTTACGGCTTTATATTCCGTGTTTCACGGTTAGTGATTCCGAATTTTACGTGACCCATTCCGGCAACTCGGACACATTGATTCAGTGACACCATCGCTTCCATCCTTGCCGATGTACCCACGGCACGTCGAGCAGCGGCTGGCTGAGGCCCTCGCTGACACTCCTGCTGTGCTCATCGCAGGCCCACGGCAAGCAGGCAAAACCACTCTGGCGAGGCGGATGGCCAACGACGGGATGCGCTACCTGACCCTCGACGACGAGTTAACGCTGTTGTCCGCCCAAGGCGATCCGGCAGGCATGATCCGCAGTCTGGACAGGGCTGTGATCGATGAGATCCAACGCGCGCCCCAACTGCTGCTGGCCATCAAGAAGAGCATCGATGAAGACCGCCGGCCGGGACGGTTCCTTCTGACCGGTTCAGCCAATCTGATGACCTTGCCTGCGGTCGCCGACTCGTTGGCCGGGCGGATGGAGACCCTGAAGCTCTTGCCTCTTTCCCAGAGTGAATTGCATGGAAGTACAGCCAACTGGTTGGACGCGGTGTTTGACGGCGGCATTCCCCGGGTTTCCAAGGCGCTGGTGGGGCCGGTGCTGGTGGATGCGGTCTTGAAGGGCGGTTATCCGGAGGTGTTGGCGCGCGCCGATCCGAGGCGGCAGAGGGTGTGGGCTCGCCAGTACCTCGATGCGATCGTCCAGCGCGACGTGCGCGATGTGGGCGGCATCGAAAAACTCGACCTATTGCCGCGATTCTTGCGCTACCTCGCGGAGGTGGTCGGCCAACCGTGCAACTACACCCAACTGGGAGGGCAGACCGGATTGGACGGCAAGACAGCTGCCAAATACCTGGGAGTCTTCGAACAATTGTACCTACTCCAACGGGTGGAGGTCTGGGCCAAGAACCGGCTCAAAAGGGTGAGCAAGATGCCCAAGGTCCAGTTTATTGACAGCGGCCTATTGGCCACGCTCGTTGATTTGAGCCGCCCCGAGGTGGAGCGCGATCGGAGGCGCTTCGGCGGTGTGCTCGAGGCCTTTGTCTTCAGCGAGTTGCTCAAGCACAGCACCACTTCCGACGACGATCATCGACTGCTCTACTATCGGGACCCGGATGGATTCGAGGTGGATGTGGTGATTGAGAATGCGGCCGGATACGTGGTGGGTGTCGAGGTCAAGGCATCCGCCACCGTGACCGCTCAGGATCTCCGCGGTTTGAGGAAATTGTCGGCGGTTGCCGGAGACCGATTCAAAATGGGAGTCATCCTCTACGACGGCACCGAAACTTTGCCCCTTGGCCACGGAATCTGGGCAGCCCCCATCTCGACGCTCTGGGGAATCTGAAGCCCGCGGCAGCCAGAGAGGCGGCGGGGTCGGTCCCACCTATTTACACAAAAGGTGCCACTTTTGCATATCCTCGGGGCGGGGTTTCGGTGCGGGCGCATGGGCCGTGGGACACGTTCCCTACCGAGAGGCGGCACGGTGATGGGCGGAAATATGCGATTCTTTGAAAGATCGGGATGAGTGCCTGCGAATCCTCTTCTGAAGCCATGAGGATCGATTTTGACAGCACCTGGAAAGATACGACGGAGGTGTATTTCCCTGCGCTTCTAGAGCTGTTTGAGCCCCAGATGCTGCCACGGGTGGGTGACCACGAGCCGGTGAGCTTCCTCGATCAGGAGATGCAGGAGCTGGCGCAGGTGCTGGGCGACGAGGGCGGGGCCGAGGTCAATGTGGGTGGAGGCGGCACGGTGGCGGCCGGCTCAGAGAGCCAGCCCTACCACGGAAGTCGACGGGGCCGGCAGCGGGCGAGGAGGTCGGGGCGACTTCGCGTGGACAAGCTGGTGCGGGTGCCGCTGCAGATAGGGGCGCAGGGGGCGGAGGAAAATTCGGGTGCAGGTGCAGGTGTAGGGCCGGGGGCTGGGGCGGCGGAGGCTACCGGGGATGACGCTGGCGGGGCGGATGCAGGGGCTGGTGTAGGTGCGGATACGGATACGGATACGGATACGGATGCGGATGCGGATGCGGATGCGGATGCGGATGCGGATGCGGATGCGGATGCGGATGCCGGTGCCGGTGCCGGTGCGGCGAGGGTTAAGGAAAAATTGGCGTCGGAGGCGGGGGCGGGGGCGGATTTCAAATCGGCGTTAAAGTTGGCGGGCAAATCTGTAGCCAAATCGGCGGTGAAGGCGGCGACGAAGGGGAAATCGCCATCGAAAACGAGTGCAACACCGACGGCGACGGCCA
>JAPLUH010000201.1 GCA_026397675.1 Verrucomicrobiota bacterium | reverse complement strand
AACTTCCGATCCAGAGCCGCTAGGGGAGTAACAACCAACCAGAAACAGGTCCACAGAACGACCCAGATCGGCAACGGTTGATATCGCCCACCTCGTAAAATTGCTCTACGAATCCTTCCCATTCACCGCGCCAGACGCCGCAAATGTAACGGGGGTTTCACCAATCATTTACAAATGTGAATTAAACCCAGAAAACCTCTCGGAACCACGAGGCATCACCCACCTAACTGCTGCCGAAGGGGCCTGTCTTTTACCCGTAGTGGTGGCATCAGCCGCCCAAATAAGCGCTGCGCACTTCAGGGCTGTCGCGGAGGACCGACGAACGGTCGGACAAGAGAACTCGCCCTGTCTCCAAGACGTAGCCATGGGTGCTCACCTCTAGGGCCAGGTGGGCATTTTGCTCAACCAGCAGGATGGGCAGCAACCGTTCGCGGTTGAGTTCGACCAACCGAGCAAAAATTTCCTTCACCAACAGCGGAGCGATGCCCAGGGAGGGTTCGTCGAGCATGAGAAATCGCGGGCGACTCATTAACGCCCGGCCGATGGCCAACATTTGCTGCTCGCCTCCGGAAAGGGTGCCCGCGTGCTGCTCGCGGCGCTCCTGAAGCCGAGGAAACATGCCGAAAACATACTCGAGCTCCGAAGCGATCCACTGAGAATCTCGCTGCAAGTAGGCTCCCATCTGAAGGTTTTCCATCACCGTCAGGTTGGCAAAGACCAGTCGCCCTTCCGGCGAATGGGCCAAACCGCGGCGAACGATTTCATGCGGGGCCAACCCCGTGATGTCTTGGCCGTCAAAGAGGATCCGCCCCGAGGTGGGCTTCACCATGCCGGAAATGGCCCGAAGCGTGGTGGTCTTGCCCGCGCCGTTGCCGCCGATGAGGGTCACGATGCCGCCCGCCGGCACCGTTAACGAGATGCCGTGGAGGGCGGTGATGGCACCGTATTGGACACTCAGATTGTGGACTTCTAGCACGGCGAGAATGGCAAAGTTGGGTGTTTTCTAGTCTCCCAGGTAAGCGGCAATGACCTTGGGGTCGACGCGAATTTCGTCGGGCGACCCCTCGGCGATTTTCCGCCCATATTCCAGCACATGGATGCGCTCGCAAATGCCCATCACCACCTTCATGTCATGCTCCACGAGCAGCACGGCCAAGCGAAAGCGGTCCCGCACAAAACGAATTAACCGCATCAACTCGTCCTTCTCGGACGGGTTCATGCCCGCGGCGGGTTCATCGAGCAGGAGCAGCCTGGGCCCTGTGGCCAGCGCTCGAACGATCTCCAGGCGCCGCTGGTCCCCGTAGGAGAGACTTTTAGCCGGAGCCTCCTGGACACGTTCCAGATTAAAGAGGCTGAGCAACTCACGGGTTCGTTCTCGCAATTCGGCCTCCTCGGCGTGGAAGCGCCCACCGCGCAACCACGACTGCCAGGTCCGGTGCTCTAGGTGACGGTGAAAGGCCACCCGGACGTTGTCGGAGACCGATAAGCTGGGGAAGAGGCGGATATTCTGGAAGGTCCGGGCGATCCCGCGCTCAGTCAGGTGAAAGGGCTTGGCTCCCGCGGTGCTCGTGCCCGCAAAATCGATGCGTCCCTCAGTGGGCTGATACACTCCGGTGATCAAGTTGAAGAGAGTGGTCTTGCCGGCTCCATTGGGACCAATGAGTCCGGCCAACTCCCCTTCCCGAACATCCGCCGTGACTGAGGAAACGGCCGTCAAACCGCCGAAGCGAATGGTCACGTCGGTTAACTGCAGCAAGGAAGCGCTCATGCGCCGCGCCTCCGTCGTTCACTCCGATGGAACAATCCTTGCGGACGCATCAACATCAGCAAAATGAGCATCAGGGAGTAGAGGATCATTCGCATTTCCTTGATCCAGTCGAGCGACCAAGGCGCGCCTCCGAAGGGATTGGGCACCGAACGACTGCCCAATTCGCGGAGGCCTTCCGGGAGCAGTGTCAGCAAGATCGCCGCAAAGACGACACCCGCATGACGCCCCATGCCCCCGAGGATCACCATCACCACAATCTCGATGCTCTTGTCGAAGGAGAATCCACCGGGGTTGAGATAGCCCTTGAGGTGGGCATACAAACCACCGGCCACGCCGGCAAAGAAGGACCCAATACCGAAGGCCGTGATCTTATAGCGGGTCGTATCGAGGCCCATGGCTTCAGCAGCCACCTCATCGTCGGCCACCGCCAAGAAGCCGCGCCCATGGGTCGAGTTGAGGAGCGCCCAGACGGTGTACACGGTCAGCGCCGCCGTGCCGAAGGTCCAAAACAGATTGCTATAAGCAGGCACCCCAGTCAGCCCTCGGGCACCGCCCACCGCGTCCATATTCTGGAGAACCACGCGAATAATTTCCCCAAAACCCAGCGTCACAATGGCCAAGTAGTCGCCCTTGAGCCGGAGGGAGGGTGCTCCGACTGCCAGACCCGCCACTGCGGCGAGCAAGCCCGCAGCAATGAGGCTCAATGGGAAAAAGACCCACTGCAGGAGAAGTGGATTCCACCCCAACCGGGGAGCCACCACCGTGGACAACATGGCTGAGGTGTACGCGCCCACGGCCATGAAACCGGCGTGTCCCAGCGAGAATTGGCCCGTGAAGCCGTTAATGAGATTGAGGCTGGAAGCCAATACCACACTGACACCTACCCCCATCACCCCGTCCAGAAAGTAGGGATCGATCGAACTAGAAACGGCCGAGGCCAGCCCTGCAAGAATCAGGGCTGCGAGCAACCAGCGTTGGGCAACAGGAAACGCCATGGTTAAACCTTTTCTATTTTGAGTTTACCCAGCAGGCCCGCAGGCCGGAACAGGAGGATGGTAATGAGGATGCCGAAGGCGATGGCATCGCGGAAGGTCGAGAGGCGCGTGCCCGACACGAAGGTTTCCACTAGACCGATGAGCAATCCGCCCAGCGCCGCTCCCGGCAGATTTCCGATACCGCCCAGCACCGCGGCGACGAAGGCTTTGAGCCCTGGCAACGTGCCCATCAAGGGATCGATGCTCGGGTAATTCATCGCATATAGAACTCCGCCCGCGCCGGCGAGGGCTGATCCCAGACCGAAGGTGAAAGAAATGATCCGGTCATTGTTAATGCCCACCAACGAGGCGGCGGTGGCGTTGAACGACAAGGCGCGCATGGCGGTGCCGATGCGGGTGTGATGCACAATCCAGTAGAGCACTCCTAGGAGACTGAGGGCGACCCCCAGCACCACCAACTGGTGGGTGGAGACAGTCAAGGCACCGAAGTGAAGTTGCTGAGAAGGGAAGAGCGCCGGGAACGCCTTGGGGTTGGGACCAAAACCAAGCCGAGAATTCTGTGCCACGTTCTGGATGAGCAACGAGACGCCGATGGCCGTGATGAGCACCGTGAGGGTAGAGCGTTGACGCAGTGGTTTGTAGGCGAGCTTTTCAATGACCACGCCCAAGACGGCGCACACCGACATCGACAACAGCAAGGCCGCCAACCCCCCGCCAATGGACTGGGTGGGTAACCCAAGCTTCTCCACCGAGTACCAGGCAACGAACGCGCCCAGCATGAACACATCGCTGTGGGCGAAATTAATGAAGCGGAGCACGCCGTACACCATGGTGTACCCCAAGGCGATGAGGGCGTAAATGGCCCCCAAGAGCACTCCATTGAGCAGTTGTTGCAGGAACTCGGTCATCGGGTTCCGCGGGCCCCGCCGCGCGGACAAGCACACAAGAAAACCCCAGTCGCGCCCAATGTCGAGCGCAGGCGACCTGCACCGCGCTGAGGCCGATGCGAAAGTGAGGTCCACGTCATCGCTGCTGGGTGGGTTGTGCAGTGACAATGACCCGGCGAGCCAACATTTGAAGGGTATCATCGCCGCCCAAGCGCTCGGGATGAATGTAACCCATACGGCCAAAGCGCAGGACCTTGTCGAGGGCACTCTTTAAATCTCCCTTCCTGAGATCGGCATCGATCAGGCGAGCCATCATGCCACCGGGAGATGCTGTATCTTCGGAAAAGTCCATTGGCCCAAAGCGCGATTCGTCAGGATTCAGTGCTTCTTCGAAAAGAACCCGAGCCCGGGCCTCGTTGCCTCGATCCCAACTCACCTCAGCCAATCGCATGCGATGGATGCGCTGGCGCTCGGGATCCAACCCGGCCAACGCGCCCAAAAATACCTCTAAGCGCGCGGAATCAGGCACATAAAACGCCGAGCGCTGAGTGCGGTGACGTAGCAGCAGCAGGTCAACCAACTGGCGCATGAGGTTCAGGTCGCGGAGCTGCTCTTCATCGGAAAAAGCCGGGTGATTGACCAGTGAGGCCACCTCGCCGTCCGGAGCGGGGTTCTGAATGGCGTAGGCTGCCAGAAGACGCAACACGGTGGGGTCCGTTGGTTGGAGTTCGCGCCATCGACGCAAGACGGAGCGGAAAACCGGTAGCTGTGGGAGACCGATCTTGGCGAATTGTCGGGCCAGAGCTCTGCAATCTTCGGCCGTGAGCGGAGTGCTCGCCAGGTGTTCCCCAAGGAGGGTTCGCGGCCGAGGATGCAAGGCCTCGTTGAGCCGATAAGGCACCATGGCCATCCCGCGGGCAAAGAAGGCCCGCTGGGCCCGGTACTCGAGCACCGGATGGAAATCGCTGTGGATCGTCGTGCCGTCCGGGGCCAAGAAGAAGGCATCGCCAAAGGCGACCATTTGCAATGCGAGCACGTTGACCGGCCGGGTGATTTCAATTTGCTGCAAATCCGCAGTCACGGGCGGCGCCTCCATGCGGCGGACTAGCCCAGGCAGATCGGTCTGGAAGGGTTGCGCCGACCCGATGAGCACCAGGTCGCTGGTGGACGTTTGCCACAGGCTCAGGTGCGGGAACACAGATCCGAAAGTGGCCACGACGGTGGCGAAGGTCTCGTCGTCGGTCTCGTAGGTCTGGACCCACTGAGCACAAAGCCCCCCGGGTTTCAGGCGGGCCAAACAGTCTTGATAATACTCCTGACTGAACACCGCCGCGACACCCGCCATCCAGGGATTCGATGGCTCGGTGACGATGACATCGAAGGACTCCGGCGTGGTCTGGAGGAAGGTTTTAGCATCTTCGATGCGGGTGCGGCAGCGGGGATCCCGAAGCGCGTCATGATTGAAGGGAGCGAAATGCTCGCGAGCCACCTCGATCACCTCCGGAGAAATCTCCACCAAATCGACCGATCGAACACCCGGATGCTGCAGCACTGTGCCCACTGTGACACCGCTGCCAGCACCGACTACCAACACCGAGTGGGCCGCCGGATGGAGGAGCATCGGAAGATGCCCGAGGAGCATTTGTGTGCTCATATCCACACCAGAACTGGCGTCGGCCTTGCCGTTGACCTTGAGGCTCACGTTGCGCTGCCCGGCCAGATTGGTCATGGCAATCACGGTCACCGTCGATCCGGCTCCGTCGCGGTGATAGGCCAACTCACCCAATTCGGCCCGCCGACGGAAATCTTCCACCGAGGCCGGAGGACTCGCATCCCTCCAAAGACCCAAGGCGAAGGTGCGCGACCAGCGCTCGCCGAGCAACCAGCCCACCAGTGCCATCAAAAGCGCGGTCGCCGCTAAGGCCTGCAGTGCCGGCTTCAGGATGGGCCCCCGACGGGAGACCAAGACCACCCAGCCGATGAGACCATTGAGACCAATCCCCAACGCCAGAGTGACAGCCAGTCCCAAGGAGGGCAGAAACACGAGGCCGGTCATCGCCGCGCCGAGCACCGTTCCCAGCGTGTTGACCGCAAAGACACGGCCCACAGAGCGGCCCGTCCGCTGGAGATCGACCGTGGCCATCCGGCTGGCCAGTGGCAGGGTCATTCCCAGACAGACGGCCGGGAGGAATAACACGCCGAAGCAAATCAAGGCCTGGGCCGACTCGTAGAGCGGATACGCTGCGGGCCGGCGGGCGATCCAGTCGGCCAAGTGGGCGAAGGCATAGGGCAGCAAGTCATAGAAACCCAGGGACACCAGCAGCGATCCCGCAATCGCGAGTTCCGCCCAAGCGAAGGCGACCCATGTGTCGACGGGCCGCTTCCAGGCAAAGACGAGCCAACTCCCCACGGCGATGCCGCCGATGAACGTGGCCAGCATGAGCGAATAGGCGTGCGTGCTGGAACCGAGTGCCAAGGCCAGCAATCGCGTCCAGGCCACTTCGTACAACATGGCCGCGAAGCCGGAGAGACCGACGGCAACGAGGGCTACTTTCCATTCCCGCTCGCTGAAGGTCTCGGTGACGGGTTCTGGGCCGGAGGTCTTCCGCTCGACGACAACCCCTTCTCCGCTTTTGACGCTAATCACATAGGCCAACAACGCGATTGCTAGACTGAGAGTGGCGCCGATTTGAACGACGGCCTCCAGCCCCAGCGACGGAATCCACCACCAGTCGGCCAAAAGGATTCCTGCCACCGCGCCGGCACTATTGATGGCGTAGAGCGCAGCGACTTTTCCGCGCAGTTCGGACAGCGATCGGGTAACGAACTTCGTGAGGACGGGCAACGTCGCGCCCATGAGGACTGTGGGCAGCAGAATGGTCAGCCCGGCGAACAAGAACTGAAGCGCTAACCGAGACACGCCCTCCGGATGGATCGAACGAATGAGCGACAAGAACACCTGATGAATGCCTTCGAAGTAGCTCGGGAACAGGACCGCAAAGAGACCAATCCCCGCTTCGAGGCAGGCATAGAAGAACAGCGGGCGTCGGAGTGTATCGACGCGGGGGCCCAGAAGCGCATTGCCCGCAGCCAATCCTCCCATGAAGGCCACAAGCACGGTCACCACCGCATAGCTGGTATGACCGAGGAACAGGGCCAGATAGCGGGTCCAGACGACTTGGTACAATAGACCCGCCAGCCCCGAGACGAAAAACGAGGCCAAGACGGCCCAGAAAACCCCGCGGGAGTTCAGCTTCATGGTTCGAGAGAAAGTCTATAGGGGTGGCCGTGAAAAACCTAGGAGGAGCTAGTCAAGGAGCTAGTCAAGGAGCTAGTCGAGGAGCTTGGGGACTCCGTTCGCAATCGGTGCCAAATTACCCGGAAGGCGCTAGCAAAGTCTTCCGGCCGCCGTGCCACCCACTCATCGACCGCTTCCGGCGTGAACCATCCGCCTCCACGGATTTCTGAAGCTTGGAGCACAAAAGGACCCTCGTGGTCGGCGCGGTACACGCCACAGAACTCCCAGCCCGTGTCTGCAGTAGCATCGAGTTCAAAAATCCTGCGCGGAGGCTCGGACAGTTCGACCCCGAGCTCCTCGGCGACTTCCCGGAGCGAGGTCTCGTCCATGCCATCGCCGGCGCTCACGTGCCCTGAGGAGGAGGAATCCCAAACTCCGGGGAAATCATCCTTCCAGAGCGCCCGCTGCTGGAGGAACAACTCACCCCGTTGATTGAAGACCAGCACATGGACGGCCCGATGACGCAGCTTCAGTCGGTGCACCTCGCTCCGCGGTGCTTTGCTAATGACCTGGTTTTGCTCATCGACCACATCAAACCATTCCTCGGACATACCCGCAGACATTCCGACAAGACGCTGGGAGCGGCAACCGCAGATCACCACCGGATTTCCGATCCCAGGTCTTTCCTGTGACTGCCGCTTGACGGATGAGGAGCGGCTTTCGAGATTGGTGCCTGATGTCGCAGGCCAAACAACAGAAGCTGGGAAAACGGGAAACCCGGGATCTCGACGTGGAGATCGGCTTTCTCGAAGGGCTGGTTGTAAAAGATCCCCAGTACGTTGAAGCACTCCAGCTTTTGGCGGATGACTACACCCGGCGTGGGCGCATCAACGATGGCCTGCGGGTGGACCACCAACTCAAATCACTCCGTCCAGGCGATCCAGAAGTGCTCTTCAATCTGGCCTGCAGCCTCTGCTTGGCTGGCGAACTCGAACCCGCCATCGACGAATTGCTTCGGGCCATAGAAGCCGGATATCGGGACTTCGATTGGATGCTCAAAGACCCCGATCTGGCTGCGGCCCGCAAAGACCCCGCCTTTCGAAAAGTCCGAGACCAACTGAAGACCCTCAAGGACGGGATCTGAGCGGACTGGGCTGCCAACCCGACTGCGACAAGGTTTGGCAGGTGCTGAGTTAGTCTTCTATTTCTTAAACGGCTCCTGAGGCTTCAAGCCCTGCACGGACCCATTTTGTAACGCCCGGGCTTGACGCACCAGTTGCAGGAACTCTGCACGGTATCCCTCGCGGTCCGGCCCCTGCCCTTCTTCGGCTAGGGTCTGGACTTTCTCCCAGGTCAGGTCGCCCTTGAAGGGGGAATCACGCAGCATCAATCCATAGCCGACCACGGCGGCGGCAAACTTGTAGTCGGCCGTCGCTGCGTCGGAGCTCCGGCTTACGTCCGCGACACCCATCTGGAGATTCCGCGAAGGCCTGTTCGCGGCCGAATCGGAGACCCGCCCATTGGCTGGAGAACGATATCCCACTTCCAGATTCAGCAACTCAGTTGCACTGCCCGCCGGAGCCGCTACTTCGGCCCCGGAACCAGGCCGCGTCGAATCGGTCGAACGGGTGGGCACAATTTCGTACAAGGCGGTGATCGACTGGCCGGCATCGATTTGAACGCCGGAGTGCGTCGGCGAGGTCTTCGGAGCAGTCGCCGATTCCTGAGTCTCCTGGCTGAGCAATCGCCATTGATCAACGCGGGCAGGATTGAACCGGACATCCACTGTCACGTTTTCGGCCACCGTGGTTGGAGTGGGCTGCAATTCACGTCGTAGCACCGACAGGGCCTCCGCCGGTGTTGCTGCGGAGGCGTAAGTGCTCCCTACCGGAGTGGGCATCCAGCGAGGCGAGGAGGGTTCCAGAGGTCCTTCAGTTCCCAGACCCAGCACACTGAGCAGCACGCCCCATTCGGTTTGCTCGCGGATGAGCAATTCCAACGCTTCCCGGGTGCCGGCCTCGGCGGAGAATTCTCCATCCACAATCCAAACCACTCGGTTAATGCCCCCAGGAATATGACGCTGGTCGGCGAGCGCATACGCCCTGCGCAGGCCCTCCAACCCACGCGGAGCCCCTTCGGCCCGCAAGGTGCCCACCCCGCGAATCAGACTGGCCCGATCGGCGGCGGCGGTCGGCGGGAGGATCACGCGTCCCTGAGGTCCATCCATGAGCAGGGCCAACGAATCTCGCCCATCCAGCGCCTCAATGAGGGCCAGCAAGCTGCGTTGAGCCCAGGACAGACGGGCCGAAGAACCCGGACTGAGCCCAACTAGCACCACCATGTTGGCCCGAGGACGCCCCACCGTCTGCGCCGGTCGGGCTTGGAGACCGATCTTCACCAGACGGTGGTCCGGACTCCACGGCGAGTCGGCCACTTCGACATGAGCCGAAACGGGATCCGATCCGGAGGGCGCGGGGTAATCGTAGGAAAAATAGTTCAGCAACTCCTCGAGCCTCACCGCATCGGGCGAGGGAAGTTGTCCTTCTTGGAGGGTCTTCCGAATCTGGGGATAACTGGTGTTGCCCGGCTTCAGCGAAAAGGTGGATCGCGGCGCGGTGGCCGCCGACTGGTAGGGAATCTCCCGGGTGGTCTGTGCCCGAGGGCGAGGCGCGGACGTCTTGGCCTGAATGGCCGGGGTGGCCGGCTGGACCTGGGGCGTTTGAGCCAACCCGGCGGTAGGGGTGGCGGCACGCACGGTCGCGGGGGAGGCCGCACTGGAAGGCGCGTGCGCCGAATCGGCCGACGGGGCCAATCCCTGCTGTTTGAGCCCAGCCACCAAGGCGGGCGAACCGGGCAATTCTGACGGGGTCACCGGGGTCGACGAGCGGGGAGGGCCAGACCAATGCTCAGCGCCGTCGCCGCAGCCAAACTGTATCCCATGGCCGGACGGGTGACCACGAACCAGAAACGCTGCCAACCCGAATCGCTCTCTGGAGACGATGCCACGGAGGATCGCCGGGGAAGACCGCGCCCGGGATTGCGGGCATAGGCCAAGACGGCCTCCCGACGATCGGCGCTGAGGCGATGGATGGCCTCGCGGGCCATGTCCGTCTCGACGTCGTCGGCCATGCGCCGTATCTCGCCAATCTCCGCTCGCAGCAACGCCGAGCGCGCGACTGCCTGTTCAGCGGCCGCACGCCGCTCGGCCCAACCGGGAACCGACGGATCAAAGGGGCCATCTTTGAGGGCAAAGGCCGTCAACTCCGGGGAATCGGGCGTCCAGTCCGCAGGAGATGGGGTGGATTTCATTGCGGAGAGGACGGGTAAGGGTTCGAGCGGGTTTGAGAAACACCTGGCCCGGCGTCTAGGCGCTCGAAGCGCTGGCGCAAGGTCTTGAGGGCAGTGTGCAAGAGGAACCCGATGTTGGTCTCGCTCAGACGGGTCAGTTGGGAAATCTCCCGATAACTCAGTTGGTTCTGAAACTTAAGGCGAACCACCTCCCGCTGATTGGGCGGCAATGTGGTGAGCAGGGACATTAAGTTGCGGACGTCGTCTCGCGTCTGGACCGAGGCAGAGGGTGTGGGGGAGTTGCCAGCTACCTCGGCCGCCTCCGCCTCTGCGGCACGAGGCCAGCGAGATTCACGACGATGACGGTCCATGGCCTGATTGCGGACCACCGTGAATAACCACGGCACCAAACGTCCCCGCAGCGATTCAGGCTCCTGCTTACAGAGTTTGAAAAAAGCGTCTTGGACCAAGTCTTCGGCCGAAGGCAAATCCCTGACCAACGACAGCGCATACCGCAGCAACTCCGCCTCATGACGCTCCATGGTGACCCGCACCCACTCGACCTGGTCTTGGGTCTGGTTGGAGGTGTGAGACGAGTTCATTAGCCGGTACAGGTTATTCCACCCTGATAACGCCCGGCCGTGAAGTCCCTTAGCAACAAAATCAACGAATAATAACTATAATTTGTACACTATATGCAGCTCTAAACTGTTTTTTAGTAATCACATCCTACGGAACTGGGTGTGAACGATTTCAAGAAGAGGTACACCGATGCAGAAACACCCAAGGATATTATCTCCCGCTGCACAAAAAACGGATCCATAAAATGGACCCATGGATCCCGCCCCGCTCGGCGATCAAATCTCGCGCCAACGCTGGGCCACAGGTTGGCGTCGACCGACTCCGAATGCCCGGGAAGTCACCTTGAGGCCCGGAGCGGCCTGCCGCCGCTTGTACTCCGACAGGTCGATGAGTCGGACCACCCGACGCACATCCGCCTCGCTGAAGCCCGCAGCAATGATCTCGGCCGCGGGGCGATCCTCCACCACATAGGCCTCGAGAATGGCATCCAAAACCTCATACGGAGGCAGGCTGTCTTGGTCGGTCTGGTTGGGTCGGAGTTCTGCACTCGGGGCCTTGGTGATCGACGAACTGGGAATGATTTCCCGATCCCGGTTCATCCATCGAGACACCCGGTACACCCAAGTCTTGGGCAAATCACTAATCACGGCCAACCCGCCGCACATGTCGCCGTAGAGGGTGCAATAACCCACCGCCAATTCGCTTTTATTGCCCGTTGTCAGGAGCAGCGAACCAAACTTGTTGGACATGGCCATAAGCGTGACCCCACGAAGCCGCGCCTGCAGATTCTCTTCAGTGGTGTCTTCTGAGCGCCCTTCGAAGAGAGGCCCCATCTGACGCTTGAGGGCTTCAAACGAGCCCTGGATGGGCACCACATCGAAGCGGATCCCGAGGTTTGCCGCCAAGGATCGCGCATCATCGATGCTTCCGGCGCTGGAAAACTCGGTAGGCAAGGCCAGTCCCCGAACATTCTCCGCACCCAGCGCATCCACAGCCAAGGCGGCGACCAAGGCTGAATCAATGCCTCCCGACAGCCCGAGGACCACCGAGCGGAAACCGCATTTGCCGACATAATCACGCATGCCCAGTACGAGCGCATCATGCAGCAGGGCCTCGTCGGCAACGGGGACCAAGGGGCGATCGCCCGCCGCCTCCGTGTCTACAATCAGAAAATCCGAGGAGAAGTGAGCCGCCTCGCCGAGGCATTCGCCTTCGGAATTGAAGGCCAGGCTACGCCCATCGAAGACCAGCTCGTCGTTGCCGCCAACCAAGTTGCAATAAACCACCGGCACTTGATGTCGACGCGCCAAAGAACGCAGTAGGGCACAGCGGCGCTGCTCCTTGCCGAGTTGCCAGGGCGAGGCGCTCAAGTTGACGAGAATCTCGGCACCCGAGGCAACCAATGCTGCGGCAGGATCTGGACGGTAACGCCGCGGGACCCCGAATTCGGCCTCATTCCAAATGTCTTCACAAATGGTCAAACCCAACTTACGTCCTTCCCAGTGGATGACCGCATTTTCTGAGGCGGGCTCAAAGTAGCGGTCTTCGTCGAAGACATCGTAAGTCGGCAGCAGCGTCTTGGTTCGAATCGCCACCACGCGACCCCGGTGCATCAGCGCTGCGGCATTAGTGAGCGGACGTCCAGGCCGAACCGGATTCTCACCGACAAATCCAACAATCAAACCCACCTCGCCCACAGCCGCAGCTAAGCGTTCAAGGGCCGCTTGATTGGCTCGGATGAAGGATTCTCTCAGGAGCAGGTCCCGAGGCGGATAGCCCGTGAGGGACAATTCGGGAGTCAATACCAACTCCACCTGGGCCTCGACACCGCGGCGATAGGCCTCCAAGACAAGCCCCTCGTTGCCGGCGATGTCCCCGACGGTGGTGTTTAACTGGGCGAGGGCGATCCTCATGGATGAGTTTTAAACGGGCGAGTCAGAGCTCAGTTCAATTGGGCGATCGGACCAAGAACCTCGGCCAGAGCCCCTCGCTCGGTGCTAATGAGGGTGCCTGGACCAAAGCCATGGCGAGCGAAGTATTCTGGTGCGGCCTCTAGCACAAACTGGATGCGGGACGATTTAGAGGGAACCCCTTGGGCATCGTTGGCCTTGAGGCGAACAATTTCCTGAATGACTCCCTCACGGTCGATGTAGGCCACATCGATGTCGAAGGGCACATTCTTCATGTAAAAGGAGCGTTCGCGCGGACCAGCAAAGATGAAAAGCATGGTCTCTTCAGGACCGATTCCGGTGCGGTGCATGAGCCCGGTGGCGATTTGCGGCACCGTGTGGCACACTTCTGAGACGATCTCCCGGGAGCCAATCCACAACTTCACCCGAGGCAACTGGACTTGGGCGGTGGCCAAGTGAAAGACCGGCTCGGATTCCGCCGACTCGGTGGCTGAAGCCGGAGCGGACGATCGAACTACGGCCGAGGCCGCATTCGACGAAGCCTCTGTTCGCGCAGTGGCCGGAGCCGAGGCCGGCGGTTGGGCACCGCAACCCACCCACCACACACACAACAGGAGCGCACACAATCGCTTCACGCCGCTCACACTGACCTCGCCCCGCCCCGACGGCAATCGGGAGAATTGCCCCCTTCCCAACAACGACTCAGGCCCGGACGATGCAATGGGAAGGAAAAGGATGGCCGAGCGCCTCCCCGGTAGGGCTCGAGTCTCTCGGACCATCCTCACCTCACCTGGCAGCCTCGGGAGCGGACGGTGAGACACCATCCCTACCAACTGCCGCTACCGGCCTTCGCGGCCCCCTGGGCCAATTGCCACCTCCCTGGGTAGGGCGATATCTCTGAAAGTGTCCACGTCTGTGGTGCCGGACCGCTCGGAGATCGGTCCCTACCTCGGAGGCCCTTAGGCGACATCCCAGGATCCTTCGGCAAACTCCGCCTCGCCTGAGCACTTCCGAGATAGGGCGATATCTCTGAAAGTGTCCACGTCTGTGGTGCCGGACCGCTCGGAGATCGGTCCCTACCTCGGAGGCCTTCGG
>JAPLUH010000082.1:5656-8639 GCA_026397675.1 Verrucomicrobiota bacterium | reverse complement strand
AAACGCCCCGATGGATCGACGGCCATGTTCACCGGGAAATCTCCAAGAGAGACTTGCTTGCCCACTGGATCCAGCAGCCACTGATTGGGCAATCGAACCGTTCCATCCGGGCGGCTGCCCGGCCAGTTTCCCGCTTCAGGTGAGGCTGAAGGGCTGGTTTGCTGGTGCGTCAGACAACCCGCAACCAACGCCAGACCGGCCAAACACGGCATCCAGAATTGCTTCATCAACCGTCATGCTGGCGACCCGGTGCTGATTTAGACAAGTGACGACTTGGTTGCGAAGCCGTCGTGACGGCTCGGATTCGAGCCACTCGAGGCAGCGGTCTCATCACCCACCGAACCACCGGCTGAACCCTCGGCCATCCAATGGCCCAGCAAGGGTTGACGCGGCAGCCAACTAAACCACGAACTCCAGCGGCGGCGCTTTGGGGATGGCCCCCATGGCCTGGCCCCGGGCGAGGAAACGGCGGATGCTCTCGCGGCCGCGCTCGCCGTAGTCGAGGGTCCAGTGGTTCACGTACATGCCCACAAAGCGGTCGGCCAAGTCATGCCCCAGGTCGCGGGCCCATTGCAGCGAATGCGCCACGGCCTCGGGCCGGTGGTCGAGGCTGTACTGGATGCTGGCGGTCAAGACGTCGCTGACGCGCTTGCGCAGCACGGGCTCGTGCCGCTTGTGGATGACGTTGCCACCCAAGGGCAGCGGCAGGCCGTCATTCTCGCGGCCCCACCAGACTCCGAGGTCTTCGCACACCACCAGGCCTTCGTTGGCGTAGGTCAACTGGCCTTCGTGGATGATGAGTCCGACATCGGCCACACCCGACTTCACGGCCTGGAAAATCTCATCGAAGGGCACCACCACCAGATCCAACTCGGCCCCGAGACGACCCGCCCACAACTGGAGAGCCAGGAATGCGCTGGTCATCCGGCCCGGAATGGCGATGCGCCGGCGCAGCACTTCGTCGCGCGTGTAGGGCTGCTTGGACACCAGCATCGGACCATAACCGTCGCCCATGCTCGCGCCGCTGGGCAACAAGGCGTACTGGTCGCAGACATGCGCGTAGGCATGGATACTAATGGCCGAGATGTCCAACTCACCGCGAGTGGCCCGTTCATTGAGGGTCTGGATGTCTTGGAGGATGTGTTCGAAGCGCAGGCCGGGTGAGGGAATCAAATCCCGCGCCAAGCCATAAAACATGAAGGCATCGTCCGGATCCGGCGAGTGGCCGAGTGTGAGCGTCAGCATACCGTTGAGTGAGCGGACGCTACGTCGGAACCCGGCGAAGTCGAGCGCGTGAATGCAATCACTGACCCGGCGAACCTTCCAGAATGCGCAACAAGACGGGTTGGGAACACTGGCCGCCGTCGCCATTGGCCCGCAAATGGAAGAGTCGAGTCCCCGGACGAGCCTTGCGCGCGGCGGTGATGAAGAACTCCCGCTCGGTCTGGTCTTCGACAATCAACAGGCCGTTGAGGCCGATATTGTCCACATACACACCGTGCGGCAGGTTGCGGCCCGAGTCTTCTCCACCCAACTCAATGCGTGACTTGAAATCACGCCGCTCGGCCCGCACACGGGCGGTGATGGTTTGACCCGGTCGGATGAGCAATTCCATGGGTCGACCCGCCTCTTGACGCACCACCGAACGGTCAGGGCCGGGCAAAATCTCCACGGTCACTTTGGGAGCCGCATCCAATTGCACATTCCCCAGATCCCCCAATTCGCGACGCACCTCCCTGCCCTGAATTTGAGCGGTGGCGCTCACCCGAACCGCGCGGTCCGACGCTTCTAGGGAATCGGCCGCACCGACCGCAGCGTAGAGAACTGCCACGGCGCGGATTTGTCCGGCTTCAATTTCTACTGGAGTGCTCGCGGTGAATCCGGCCGGCAACCGCTCGAGATGGATGCGAATGGGGCCCTCGAATCCTTCACGACGGGTCGCCACGAAGCGGATTTCGCGACCACTGCCCGGGCTCACCTTCGGATTCATGCCATCGACGCGCACGGTGAACTCGGGCTGCTGCGGGCGGACCGAGAGCCGGTAGGCATAATTGGTACCGCCACCAAATCCCCGAGTGTCGGTCACGCGAACCAAGTACCGAGCGGTCGTGGGTGCGGTGAAGAGCAGCATGGAATCCGTCCCCGACAGACGGCTGGGATCGTCGTCGTTCTGATAGTTCAATCGAAACACGGGCAAGCCATTGGGAATGGGCCGACTGCCCGCCGGATACGCCTTCACGAGGTAAGCGGGCTCATTGAGCGCATGCGACAAGGGCGTGGTTCCAAAGAGGGACTGACGACGCCCCTCGCCCGGATACACCTTGAACCCAGAATCCGGCCCACGCGGATAGAGCCACAAGCGCACCACCTCGCCATTGGCATACAGGTATTCGTCCAATTCCATTTCGGCCCAGTTCTGGAGGCGAAAGTCGTCCACGGTGTCGGAGTCCTTGCCGCGGAAGGTGAACCAGGAATCTCGGACCGCCTGAAGCACCGCCTGCTCCACGGGCTGGCCAGACGTCGTCAAAACCTCCAGACGGGAGTCCATCGCGGAACCGTCGCGCGCCGCCTGAACTTCCAAGGTCAACGCCTCACCCGCCCGGGCCTGGAAGGCGACATGATCCACATCACCCGGGCGCCCCATACGACCGTAGGTCTCTGATGGAATAGCCACCGGCTGAGCCCGCCGGATCCCATCGTTGGGCTCCAACTCCGCCTGATGGACAGGAGAGCGCAGTGATTGCGCTGGGCTTGAAGCAGAAGAACGACCCGTCGGAGACGCTTTGGACGGGCCGTGTTTTGTGGTGCCCATCCCGGCTGAACCCACGGCGACGTCGCCTTTGAGCGCGAGGGTTTCCACGGAGCCATCCATCCGCGCCACCAGTATTCGATCTCCTGAATGATCCATCGCCAAGGCCCCAACCACATCCGATTGCCCGGTCCAGGAGGCCACCTCTTGCAGTTCCGGCAGGCGCCATTGCTT
>JAPLUH010000082.1:0-5650 GCA_026397675.1 Verrucomicrobiota bacterium | reverse complement strand
CATTGCTTGAGGGATCGATCGATGGCTCCGGTGACGAGATACCGCCCGTCGTGAGACAGGGCCATGGAAACGATCCCGGCCTCATGGGCAAAGCGGGCCGTGACCACCGGGTTTAGGGCCGGCGCCTCTCGAGAAACAAACCGCCATTGGTGGATCCGGCGATCGGCCCCGACGGCCAGCACGTGCTGCCCATCCGGGGTGAACAACACCCGATTCAAATCGCCCTGAGGCTGATTGAGTGTGTCGAGCCGCAACCCATCTCGGACACGCCACAATTTTACCGTTTGATCGGCGCTGGCCGAAGCCAGCACGGTGCCGGAGGGATCGAAGGCGAGGTCAAAAACCGCCCCATTGTGAACGGAGTTGGACCACACCAGAGAATGGTCTGCCACCTTCCATAACCGGATCGACCGATCATAGCCCGCAGTGGCCAACCAACGACCATCTGGCGATAGCTCAGCATCTTGAACCGCGTCGCGGTGACCTCCAAATCGAACCAATTTTTGACCCGTCGCCACCGAATGAAGCTCGGCCACGCCATCAATGCCTGTGATCCCCGCCGCCACAACTAAGGTGGCCCCATCGGCAGAAAAATGGAGGGCATTCACCTTCCCGGGAATCCCATCAATCACTCGTTGGATACGACGCCCTGAGGCGTTTCGAAACTCCACCCGACCTGCCGTTCCCAACGCCAGGATCTTGCCGTCCGGCGAATACTCGACCGCCGTCCAGGGGCGGGCAACACCCCGACCGACGGCCACCTCCGGCACCACCAGATTTTTCAGCAGGGACTCATCGCGCTGAGGTCCCGGAGCCCCATCGGCAATCCATTGGCGCAGCAGTGCCAACTCCGCCGCGGGGACCCTGGGCTCGTCTTTCGGCGGCATCGACGGCTTGCTGCGGCCCTCTATGAGTTTCACCAGCAGCGAATTCTCCGGGTCGCCCGGCTTTAGGGTCGCCCCCTTGTCGCCTCCCTTGTTCAGGCTGGCGAAGGTCTCCACCGAGAATTCGCCTTCGCGATCGGCGTCGTTGTGACAACCCGCGCAATACGTGCGCAGGATCGGCGCGATGTCGCGTTCGTAGAGCCAATTGCGACTCGCGGCCGAAGTCGTGCAAATAGGCAGCAGGCAAGCAATAAGCCACCGCAATCCGGCCCGCTGACAAAGAATCCCGTAGGCGTTGAAGCGTTTCATGGTCAGTGCTGGAAGAGGAATTCGCGGCTGGTGAGAATTGACCAGAACAAGTCTTCGGCCACTGAAGTCCGCTGGGCAGGACCGGCTTCCTGAAACAACTGTAAGTAAGCCTTCCGCTCCGCCTCACGCGGAGCTCGGGAGAGCGCCACGGAATACGCCTCGGTGATCAAACGATCGGCATCAGCCTCCTCACGCAGCAGGCGAGCCAATCGTCCCGCGGGGGCCGACAGCTTATCATTCACGGTTGATCCGTTCGAGAGGTGCAGCGCCTGGACCAAACTCGGCTGATTGGACCGCTCGCACTCGCAGGTAATTTCGCGTTGGTTGCGACCGAAGGTCTTGAGGAAGTAGGAGGTCACCGAGGCATCGTAGAGCTGCAGCGATCGCGGACTATTGGTGTAGAACGAAGTCTTTTCGGTCGACCCATCGCTCAAGGTCAGCTCCGTGAATTGTTCCCGAATACCGGTGACATCAGCAAAGGCGTCCTGAAGCACCTCAGCGCTAAGTCGACGGGGGAAATGCCTCGAATAATGACGCCGGTCCTCCCGATTGGTTGGCAGGATTTCCGAGGAACGCCGATACGTTTGCGAAACGAGGATCTCACGCATCAACGACTTCAAATCAAACCGTTGAGCCACCAGATAATCGGCCAGAGCCGACAGTAATCGCTCGTTAGATGCGGGGTTAGATGCGCGCAAATCATCCACCGACTCAACCAAACCCACGCCCAAATAATGGGCCCAAATACGATTGGCGATGGCCCGGGCAAAGTACGGATTGGAAGGCGCGGTCAGCCAGTCGGCCAGAACCTCGCGACGATCACGGGTATCGGTCGTCGCCATTGCGGGGGCGTCCAAGGGTGCTGGTGGCTGGGGCTTTCCCGTGCGGGGCTGGATCAAGTCTCCAGAAGCTTCGACATAGAGTTGGCGCTGCCCATCGCCATTGCGGGGATCCCCTCCCCAACCCTTGGCTCGGACCCGCGAAAACAAGTTAGCGAACTGGTAATACTGGTCGTTGGTCCACTTCTCCAGGGGGTGATTGTGGCAACGGGCGCAGTTGATGGAGAGCGACAAGAACGCCTGACTGACGTTCTCGGCCATGGACTCGGGATCCTGATGAACGGCGAAGAAGTTCGACTCCCCTTCATTGACTGAAGACCCCTTGGCCGTGACCACCTGCCGCACGAACCGGTCCCAGGGAGTGTTGTTGGACACCTGATTCCGAATCCATCCGTAGTACGATTTCACGGCTGCAGGGCGCAGGTGTGCCCCGCTGACGAGCAACACGTCCGACCACTTGTAGGCCCAGAAATCGACATACTCCGGAGCACTCAAGAGCCGATCGGCCAAGCGAGCGTGCTTGTCGGCCCGAGAATCTTCGACGAAGGCACTGACCTCGGCCGGTGTCGGCAGGCGGCCCAGCGTGTCGAGCGAGGCTCGGCGGATAAATGTGGCATCGTCGGCCGGCGGCGAGGGTTGCAAGTGCAGGCGCTTCAACTGATCCAGCACCAGGGAATCGAAGGCGCTGGTGCGCGGGGCGGAGGCATAGACTTCCGCAGGGATCGTGGCGTCATAGGGCGAAGTGATGCGCGCGATGACAATCCGCGACAAATACCAAGCCGTGATGGCCCCTTCCCCTGGCCCCATCACAGTCACCTTCCCGGTGCCGTCCACCGAGGCCACGGTCTCATCGGTGGAAGTGAACTTCGCCCATCGCGTGACGTCCCGTTCGCGACCATCGCTGAACCGAGCCTTGACCGTCAGTGTCAGAGTCTCCCCGACCCGCACAGAGCGTTCACCCGGATCGATAACCAAGGTTCGCAACTCCGCTTCTCCCGCCTTGGGCCCGGGCGCACCCTCAGCAATCCAACGGGCCAGCGTGCGGTAATCGTCCGAATCGACCTCGAGTCGTTTGCCTCCTTTGTGTCGAACGGTCGTCGTTGGTTTGGTCAGCAATAAACTCAGGCCCGGTTGGGAGACTTCGACACGGCGACCCTGTGCCTCGCGGGTGATAGACAAGTGGTCTGCCTCTGGATTGTAGCCAAAGAGGGACAATCGAAATCCACCCTTCCCGGCCAAGGCCCCATGACACCCGCCGCTATTGCAGCTGGCCTTAGAGAAGATGGGCACGACGTCGTTGCGGAAGGACACCGGGGCCTCGGAGACCGAGCCCGCCAGCAGTCGCGCGGCCATCGACGTGATCACCCAAAGAAAGCAGGCCCCACGCGAACAAAGGCCGTGCGCCAGAAGCGAAATAAACTTCGTTAGAGCTCTCATGTGAACAATTCGCGGATGGGTTCGGTGCCAAGGTCCGTCAGGGTGAACGGGCGACCGCCCGGGCCTGGCAAATGGGACGCATGATTGAGGCCCAGCGAATGGAAGATCGTGGCCACGATGTCGCCCGGATTGACCGGTCGTTCCGCCGGAAATCCCCCGATGGGATCACTGGCTCCCACCACGCGACCTCCCTTCACACCGCCACCGGCAAAATACGTCGTGAAGCATTGAGGCCAGTGATCGCGGCCTCCGGCCGGGTTGATTTTTGGAGTGCGACCAAACTCGGATAGATTAGCCACCAACGTGTCCTCGAGCATTCCCCGCTGGCTCAGGTCTTCGATGAGCGCGCTGTACGCCTGATCATACATCGGGCAGACGAGCTCTTTCATACCAGCAACGGATGTGAAGGGCTTGGATCCGTGGATATCCCAGGTGATTTCGTCGAACACGGTGAGGAAGGTGTTGATGGTCACGAAGCGCACCCCGCTCTCCACCAACCGTCGTGCCAAGAGGCAGCACTGGCCAAAGCGGTTCATGCCATAGCGCTCCCGCACCTTCAGGGGCTCGCGGGTCAGATCAAAGGCCTCGCGAGCCTTCTGACTGGTCATGATGCGAAACGCCGCATGGAAATTCTCGTCCATCAATCGGGCATCCTCACTGGCCTCAAATTGAGCAATCGACGACTCGACGATGTCCCGCATCTTGCGACGACGCTCGAGGCGATGGGCCCCGATTTGGTCCGGCGGCAGCAAGTCTGGCACCTTGAAGTTCTTCTGCGACGGATCGGCCATTAACGCAAAGGGATCATGGGCCTTGCCCAAGAAACCGCCGGCTTGACCGTTCGGCAAATTCCCACCGCCACGTCCCATCAACTGGGGCAGCACCACGAAGGGCGGCAAGTCGGTGCGTCGCCCCTTGAGGTGAGACAGAACCGCTCCGGCATGCGGTGTCTGGATACCCCCGGTAAATCGCCGACCCGTTTGCATCATCTGCCACCCCGCGTCATGCACCGCCGCCCCATCGTGGTGGCAAGACCGGACCAGCGAAAACTTGTCAGCGATGGCCGCATGGCGCGGCAGCAGCTCCGAAATCTCGAAGGCGTTGGACTTGGTGCGGATGGGCTTGAACGGACCACGAATTTCGGAGGGCGCATCCGGCTTCATGTCCCACAAATCAATGTGACTCGGACCTCCCAGATTGAAGATCATAATGCACGAGCGCCGGTCATCCGCGGGCTTTACTGAGCCTTCCTCCTTAGCCTGCAAGTACTGCGGCAACGACAGTCCTATCGCCGCCAGCGAACCCACCTGAAGGAACTCCCTCCGCGAAACGCCCGGGCCACAGAGACGCACCCGGTCCTGGGGAGATTCTGCGAGGAGGTCGAACATGCCGGTACTGTGAACAGAATCTACATATCCCCTCAAGGTGCAGATGCTCCGGTTGAACGATTCCCCATCGGCACCGCAAAAGCCTCAACCACCATGGTGACTGCATCTCCCACCCCTTTCACACCTACCCTGGAACCGCTCATCCATGCCAATGAACTAATGAAATGGTTGCCTGCCGTTGTCACAATTCGGTTTGAGAATCGTTACTCATTCGACTTACATCAACCTATTGAGAGAGACTGCGTCCAAACCCAAATCGAGAGGTATCCCACCTCTCCTCCGCTTCCCGCTGGCACTCAGCCTGTGCCTCCTGATTACCTGGCAACTCCTGAGGATGGTGCTTTGGTTCCGATTTGCTCCCTCCGGTTTGAGCACGGCCGAATCCTTGCGAATTTTCGGAACCGGCCTCCTGGCTGATGCAGCCATCTCGGTCGCGGGCGCGGCCTTCATTATCGGGCTATGCAGCTTCCTCTCCTCCGTGCTGGCGTTGCCCAGCTTGCTGCTGCTTCCACTGGGGTTTCACCCTTGGATTCCGGTGCGACGAGCCCTGTTCCGCATCGCGGTGACGGTCGGATTAATGGTGACCCTCTTCCTGTGGATCAGTGAGTGGTACTTCTTCGCGGAGTTTGAAAGCCGCTTCAACACGGTGGCTATCGACTACCTGATTTACCCGCATGAAGTGTTCACGATCCTCCGTGAGAGTTACCCCCTGCCCTGGATCGGTCTGACCTGCTTCATCGGAGGATTATGACTGTCCTCTTGGCTCTTCCTGCGAACCTCGCCACCCCCATGG
>JAPLUH010000507.1:9342-11437 GCA_026397675.1 Verrucomicrobiota bacterium | reverse complement strand
TCTGAGTTAAGCCCGGTGGTGGAGGCGCTGATGGCGGCGGGCATTGCGCGTTTGAGCGATGGAGCGGTTGCGGTGTTTAGAGATCGGGCTTTGGCTCCCAAGGAGGATCCATTCTTGGTGAGCCGGGATGGGGAGTGGGTGGATGTGCCGGCATTGATCCGCAAGAGCGACGGAGGGTTCAATTACATGACCACCGATCTGGCCACGGTGGATTATCGCATCCGAACTTGGGCACCCGATGAGATCCTCTACGTGGTGGATGACCGGCAATCGGGCCATTTTCGGGCGCTCTTCCATGTCTTTGCCCGGTGGCAGCCCGAGGCCTATCGCAAGACTCAATTGCGGCACATCGGTTTTGGGAAAATTCTGGGCGAGGATGGGAAGCCCTTCAAAACTCGTTCTGGGGATACGGTGCGACTGGCCGACCTCCTAGATGAAGCCGAGGAGCGAGCCCTGCAAGTGGTCACCGAGAAGCGGCCCGACTTGGACCCTTCGGAACGTCGAGAAATTGCCCGGATCGTCGGTATCGGAGCCGTCAAGTGGCAGGACTTGTTGCCGAATCGGCAGAGCGACTACGTGTTCTCCTGGGATAAGATGCTGGCGCTCCAAGGCAACACCGCGCCCTACGTCCAGTATCAGTACACCCGGGCTGCGAAGGTGGTCCGCGACTCTGGTGTGCCGACGGCGGCTCAGCCGATCGCTCTGACCGAGCCCGCCGAGATCGCTTTGGCTAAGCACCTCATGAACTTGGGTTTCACGCTGCAGGCCGCTGCCGAGGAATGTCGCCCCAACTATTTGTGCAACTACCTCCACGAGTTGGCGGGCCTTTACAGCAGTTTCTATGAGGCGTGTCCCGTGCTGAAGGCCGAAGAACCGGCTCGCTCGACTCGGTTGGCCTTGTGCCGACTCAGCTCCCAAGTCCTGCGATTGGGCCTTGAGACGCTAGGGATTGAGGTCACTGAGAAGATGTGACGCGGGCGGATTTCCGAGGCCAGTGCTGCACTGGAAATCGCCGAGGTGACTCGGGCCTCTGAGTCGTGTTTTTTAGCCCCGGGGATTGTTTCTCAGATGCTCGCGGATTTCTGTGAGGAACTCTTCACCGTAATCCCGGAGTTTGCGTTCACCGACACCCGAAATGGTGAGGAACTCCTCATCAGTAGTGGGAAGCTCTCGAGCCATGAGCCGAAGCGAGTTGTCACCGAACACGATGTAGGGCGGAACGCCCAAGCTGTCGGCCTGTGACTTGCGCAGGAGGCGGAGCTTCTCGAAGAGCAGCTCGTCGCAGTCGATGTCCCCGACCCGTTCGGCCTTCGGGCGAGATCGCTCCATGGGCTTGGTAAGGGTGATGCTCCGACGGTCCTTCAGGGCGGCCATGCCATCCGGGGTCATTTCCAGGACGCTGAACTGCTCAGAGGTTTGCCGAAGATATCCTAGACGCACCAGTTCACGCCCGATCGAGGCCCATTCATTGCGGCTCAACTCCGAACCGATGCCGTAGGTGCTGAGCGTATCGTGCCCCCACTGGATCACCTTTTCGGATTCGGGCGATGAAGGCCGTCTGCTTGGCGACATCCCCTGGGCTATAGAGCAAGAGGCATTCACCGGGCAGCCCGTCCCGTCCGGCCCGTCCCGTTTCCTGGTAATAACCTTCGATATTTTTCGGTAGATCGTGATGGATGACGAAACGGACATTGGGTTTGTTGATGCCCATGCCGAAGGCCACCGTTGCGCAGACGACTCGCACTTCATCCCGTAAGAATGTGTCCTGATTGGCGGAACGATCCTTGGAAGACAACCCAGCATGGTAGGCCAGTGACTTGACGCCGTCCTGAGCCAGTTTGGCCGCCACCGAATCGGCTGAGGCGCGTGAGAAGCAGTAGACGATCCCACTCTCTTTGGGGCGAGCCCGAACGAAGTCGAGAATTTGCCGGTAAGCCTGGGACTTCGGGATAACTCGGTAGGTCAGGTTTGGGCGGTTGAAGCTGGCCACATGGACCGACGGGTCCTTCAGGTGGAGCTGCCGGATGATGTCATCCCGAACCCGGGTGGTGGCCGTCGCTGTCAGCGCCATGAAGGGCAATTCGGTGAACTGTTC
>JAPLUH010000507.1:0-9334 GCA_026397675.1 Verrucomicrobiota bacterium | reverse complement strand
CGCAGTCAGCGCCATGAAGGGCAGATCAGTGAACTGCTCCCGCAGCAGGGACAGTTGCCGGTATTCGGGGCGGAAGTCGTGACCCCATTCGCTGATGCAATGAGCTTCATCCACCGCCACCTGTTGGACATTCCACTGACGCAGCGCATCGAAGAGCGAGCCTTCGCCGATCATCAGACGCTCGGGAGACAGGTAGAGGAGTTTGAATTCTCCCTGATGCAAGCCGCGCCACCGAGCCTTGCGCTCTTTTTCGGACAGTGATGAGTTGAGAAAGGTGGCCGCCACACCGTTAGCCCGCAGTTGATCGACCTGATCTTTCATCAAGGCGATTAGGGGCGATATGACAATCGTGAGACCGGGGCGAACCAAGGCGGGTAACTGAAAGCACAGCGATTTACCGCCACCGGTGGGGAGTAATGCGAAAACATCCCGCCCCGCCAGAGCGTCCCGGATAATCTCCTCTTGGTGAGGCCGAAACCGGGTGTAGCCGAACACCTGCTTGAGCAGTGAGAGTAGGTGAGGTTGGCCGGTGGATCGGGACACGAGTGCGAGAAGGTATGGAGAAGTTCGCGAGGCGGCAATGCGCCTGAGCTAGAACCAGTGAGTTGGATCGTTCGGGCGTGCACTCAGTGACAATCGAGGTTCTCAAAAAATCCGATTACCTTAGGCAACGGCAGCATTGCCAGTTGCTCGACTGTCGAGAGATTTGGCAGTCTCTGTCTTGCTGATATGTCCTACAAAAAACGGATTTTCGGAACCGACGGTATTCGGGGTCGAGCCAACATTGAGCCCGTGACTGCTGAAACCGCCTTGAAGTTGGGTCGAGCCGCGGCGTATGTATTTAAGAATCGGAACTCTCAGGCGCGGAATCGGGTGCGCCACCGGATCGTCATTGGTAAGGACACCCGCCTCTCTGGCTACATGTTGGAAAACGCGCTGAGCTCTGGCGTGCTTTCTATGGGTGTGGACGTCGTCTTCATCGGACCATTGCCGACACCGGGCGTGGCTTATGTGACCCGGTCCATGCGGGCCGATGCCGGCATTGTCATTACGGCCTCCCACAATCCTTACGATGACAATGGCATCAAGTTCTTCGGGGCCGACGGCTACAAGTTGGATGATGTGACCGAGAATTTGATTGAGCAGTTAGTCTTCAGCGACGAGATCGAATCCATCCGACCCACCGCTAACGAGATTGGTAAGGCCGTTCGCGTGGAGGACGCCATTGGGCGTTACGTGGAGCAGGCTAAGTCTTCATTTCCCAAGACCTTGACGCTCGAAGGCATGCGTATCGTGGTGGATTGCGGCCATGGTGCCTCTTACAAAACCACGCCGATGGTCCTCCAGGAATTGGGGGCCGAGGTCATCGCCTTCGGGACCCAGCCCAATGGTACAAACATCAACCGTGAGTGCGGCTCGATGTACCCGCAGACGCTTTGCAGCAAGGTTCGCGAGTATCGTGCCGACTTGGGTATTGCTCATGATGGGGATGCCGACCGAGTAATCCTTTGTGATGAAGCGGGCAGTCTGGTCGATGGCGACGACATTATGGCCGTTAGCGCGCTGCAAATGCTCGCAGAGGGTCGATTGGCCAAGAAAACGCTGGTGGCCACGGTGATGAGCAACGCGGGATTGGATGTGGCGATCCGGGCGGCGGGTGGTGAGGTGGTCCGGACCGCTGTGGGTGACAAAAACGTCATCGATTGCATGCTCGCTAATGGATACGTCTTCGGTGGCGAACAAAGTGGGCACCTGATTTTCCGCGAACACAGCACGACCGGAGACGGTCTGGTAGCAGCCCTCCAAATTCTCAGCGCCATGCGAACGCGTGGGGAACCTCTCTCCAAGTTGGCACGCTGCTGGACTCGCTATCCGCAGTTGGTGACCAATGTCCAGGTTCGGGTGAAGACGCCGTTTCAAGAGCTCGAGGAGATCCTAGACTTGGTTAAGCAGGCGGAGGCAGAGGTTCAGCCGCAGGGGGGGCGAGTTCTCTTGCGCTACTCGGGCACCGAGCCTAAGGCCCGCTTGCTCATCGAGGGGCCGGATATGGAAGTGATGGAACGCTGGACCTCGGCCATTTGCGGATCGATACGTCGACAGGTGGGGCAGGTCGGTTGAGGGAGGGATTAAAGGATTTCCGGCAGGCCGGAAATCCTTGTGTCACCCGGTGGCTCAGTGGGCTACTGACGGGATGAATGCTTCCCGAGGGGTGTCGGAGCAGCGCTTTGTCACGGCTGCAGAAAGCCAAACAGACTTAACGCCGTATACGCTGAACACGTGGCTCTCACGCCCGGACATTGTGCCGTGCGAGTCGCTGCTCCTCGTTCGAGCCACGTTGGATGCAGGGCGTTGCCACGGTTTTCACCGTCACCCGACCCGTGAGGAAATTATTTACATCCTTTCGGGACAGGCTGAGCAGTGGTGCGGTCGTGAGTATCGGATCCTGAGGGCTGGCGAGATGGTGCTCATCCCGAAAGACGAAATCCACGGCACGTACAATCCGTATCGGGAACCGGTAATTTTCTTGGCCATGTTGTCTCCATCGGTGGCCGATGAGCCGGGGACGGTGAACGAGTGGGACAACGAACCCTGGGCTCGTCTGCGCCAAGGTCTGGGATTGCCTGAGTGTCGTTGAGCGGTGTGAATTTCTTAGCACTGGTCCCATGGTTGAACTCTTGCCACCTGCGCTTCTGGCGCTGCTTCGCTCCACTCCGGGGCTTGAGCGTTCTTATCTGGTGGGCGGTTGCGTGCGGGACTGGCTCTTGGGAGTGCCGGTTCATGATTTTGATATCGAGGTGTATGGCGTCGATTATCCGGATTTGGTGACGCTGCTCTCCCGGCACGGTCGAGCGGATTGGGTTGGGAAATCCTTCGGTGTGGTGAAGTTGACGCACCGGAGTGGTGCGGTGTGGGATTTTTCCGTGCCGCGCCGGGATTCCAAGCGGGGGCCCGGGCACAAGGGATTCGATGTGGAGTTCGACCCGCAGTTGAGTCTGATCGAGGCTTCAGCACGGCGTGATTTCACGATCAATTCGATGCTGTGGGATCCTCGGAGCGATGTATTGATCGATCCCCATGGGGGGCGCTCGGATCTTGAGGCACGAATTTTGCGGCACACGAGTGCGGCCTTTCCTGAGGATCCGTTGCGGGTTTTGCGGGGAATGCAGTTTGCTGGGCGCTTCCAGTTGAAGGCTTCAAATGAAACTCTGGAACTGTGCCGGTCTATCCGCTCGAGCTACGGTGAACTCGCCGTGGAGCGGGTGCGGGAGGAGTGGCTTAAGTGGGCGACGCGTTCGGCGCAGCCGTCTCTGGGGTTGGAGTTTCTGAGGGCGAGCGGGTGGCTGGAGGCTTTGCCTGAGTTGGCTGCGATCGTTGGAGTTGCCCAAGATCTGGAGTGGCATCCGGAGGGAGATGTTTGGACTCATACGTCGCATGCGGTGGACGCGCTGGTGGCCTTTCCGGATTGGGCGGGGATGGCGGCCGATGAGCGGTTGGTGCTCATGATGTCGGTGCTACTCCATGATGTGGGCAAGGCGGTGTGTACACGGACTGAGTTTAAAGGCGGGAGGGATCGCATCACCTCGCCGGGGCATGAGGCGATTGGCGGAGATTTGGCGGCGGGCTTTTTGCGGAGGATCGGTTTTCAGGAGAACTGGGTGGCTCGGGTGGTTCCGTTGGTGGCCAATCACATGGTGCATTCTGAGGACCCTTCGGCGCGCATGGTTCGGCGGTTGGCGGTGCGGCTTGGGCCTTCTTCTATCGAGGAGTTGTGCTGGGTGATGACCGCCGATGCCTCTGGTCGTCCACCGCGCCGTCCGGGAGTGCCTGTTTCGGTTCAGAAACTCCGTGAAGCCGCGGCGGACCTCCAGGTGCAAGCTTCGGCGCCCGTGGCGCTCTTGCAGGGGCGGCATTTATTGTCCAAGGGGTGGACGGGTGGCCGGCAGTTAGGAGCTATTCTGAAGGAGGCCTATTCCGCGCAATTGGACGGTGAGTTCACTGACCTCGATGGAGCCCTTAATTGGGTGTCCGAGCGGGCTTGGAACGGGGATGGGCTCCGCGGTGTCAGGCCTCCGCTCGCTGAGTAGGCTACGCGGCATCAGGCCTCCGCTCGCTGAGTAGGCTCTGAGGAGGAGGAGCTTTCGCGCTGTGCGCGAGGGGGTTGAGGTGTTCGCCTCCAAGGCTCGCTACGGCCCGACACCGCTCCGCTCGGGTTTTGGTGGGCGGGGCTCCGCGGCATCAGGCCTCCGCTCGCTGAGTAGGCTCTGGGTGGGCTTTCGCGCTTTGCGCGAGGGGGTTGGGTGTTCGCCTCCAAGGCTCGCTCTGGCCTGACACCGCTCCGCTATATTGTCCGCGGTATCAGGCCTCCGCTCGCTGAGTAGGCTCTGAGGAGGATGAGTTTTCGCGCTTTGCGCGAGGGGGTTGGGTGATCGCCTCCAAGGCTCGTTTCCGCCCGTTCCCGCTGCCGCTTGGGGACGTGTCTCGGGTGGAGCTCCGCGGTCCTGTGGGGTGCTCCGCGGGATCGTGCCTGCACTCGCAGGGAACGTGGGGACAGGTGAAGCGTTCGCGCTGGCGCGCGAGGGGGAATAGAGTGTTCACGTTCCAATGCTCGTTTCAGCCCGTTCCCGCCGCTGCTTGGGGCACCCTGTGTTTGTGGGTTGGGTTGGCTTTGTGGCGGGGATCGGTTTGAATTGGCGCGAGATGAATTTGAGTCTGACACCGGCGGGTTTGGGTTTTCGAATGCCCGCTGAATGGGAAACACACTCGGGAACTTGGCTAACTTGGCCACGTCCCGAGGGGATTAGTTTTCCGGACAAGTATGAGACGGTTCCCGATGTGTACGCGGAGTTGATCCGGGCTCTGGTGCAGGTGGAGGCTGTTCATATTAATGTCTGGAATGCCGAGAAGGAGGATTGGGTTCGGGGGCTCCTCTCCGATCGGAAAACTCCGATGGATCGGGTTTCATTCCACCATTTCCCCGCCTATGAACCTTGGTGCCGGGATCATGGTCCGATCTTTCTGGTGCGTGATCGTGCCGGGATTCGCGAGCGCGCTGTGGTGGATTGGGACTACAATGCTTGGGGCGGTAAGTACCCTCCTTACGATCTCGATGATGCGGTGCCTCGCCATGTGGCAGCGCTGCGGGGTCTGCCGCTCTACTCGCCCGGCATGATTCTCGAGGGAGGATCTATTGAGGTGAATGGTGCCGGAACATTGCTGACGACTGAGGCGTGTCTGCTGAATCCGAATCGGAATCCGACATTGAATCGGAAGCAGATTGAAGAGCAGTTGCGGGATTATTTAGGGGTCCGCCATATTCTCTGGTTGGGCGATGGAATCGTGGGCGATGACACCGACGGGCATATCGATGATATTGCTCGGTTCACGGACTCGCGGACTGTGGTGACTGTGGTGGAGGAGGATCCTGCTGATGCCAATTACGGTCTCCTGCAAGAGAACTTGCACCGCTTGCAGTCCATGAAGGATCAGGATGGCAATGCTCTTCGTATTGTTCCTTTGCCCATGCCGGGCGTGGTAGAATATGACGGCCAGCGTCTCCCGGCTAGCTACGCCAACTTCTATATCGCCAATCGCTGCGTGTTGGTTCCTACCTACCGGCATGCCAATGACGCTCGGGCTCTGGAGATCCTCCGTTCGTTATTCCCTGGGCGGGAGGTCATTGGGATCGATTCTACGGAATTGATCTGGGGGTTGGGCTCCTTCCACTGCATTTCTCAGCAGGAACCCGCTGGGGGTCCGTTGCCGCTGAAGTGAGCATCATCTAATCCGGATCAAGCCCGTCAGTAGTGAAGGGTTGGATCCTTCAGCCTCGGGACCCGGTTTTTTTGGGCACCCGGTGGCGCCTCACTCCCGGTTGTCGCGATTGACCCGCGGCCAACCAGAGCTCTTCAATGAGGGATGCGTTCCAGTGCGGTTGGATGCCGGTGGATTTTGATCCTCTTGGCGGGGGCTCTTCGCGTTTCGGCGGTGTATTTTCCACCTTCCGACGCCGAGGGCGGCTGGCGATGTGCCACCAACGGTCAGTCTGTGATTCGTCGTCGCGCAGGCCTGGATGCCCGTCGGCTGGATCACACTTGGGAGTACAACCAACGTTGCTCCCAGAACGCGGGACTCTTGGTTGTTCGTCACGGTTGGCTGGCCTTCGAACGCTATGTTGGACGGGCTAATCGGGAGGCACGTCCGGACATGGCTTCGACAGGCAAGGCTTACACCAGCATCGCCTGCGGAATGCTCCTTGAAGAATTTCCCGACCGATTTCCCGCGGGTCTCGAAACTCGTGTGTTTACTCCGGAGTTCCTACCGGAGGCGTTTTCAACGGAGGGTCGTTTGGATGATCCCCGTCGCGCGGATATCACACTCGGTCATTTGTTGTGCATGAGCGGGGGCTATACGGGGGAGGGTGGGGCTCCGACAGCGGTGGTCATGGGGCGATCGTTTCCCTTGAAATCCGTCCCGGGACAAGACCTTCGGGATTTGGACGGATCATCGCTCCGTTGTGCGATGTGGACCAACGCAGGCGGCGGTTACTCCTACTCGTCCCCTGAGCCGCACATCGCCTCCATGGTGCTGCGGCGGGTCAGTGGTATGGATTTGAGGGAGTACATCGATGTGCGCTTGGCGAAGCCTATGGGATGGGGTGCCTGGAACTACTGCCTCTACCGCGGTGGCATCACGCTGCCCCATGCCAATGGCGCGGGCAGCATCGCGGTGGCTGCTACCGATGCCCTGCGTTTTGGCTATTGTTTGTTGCAGAACGGACGTTGGGGCCGCCGGCAATTGGTGCCATCCAATTACATTGCTCAATGCCGCCAGATGTCGCGGTTCAACCCGCACAGCCCGTACAGCTTGATGTTCGAACACAATGCCGATGGGCATGTCGCCGGTGCCCCCAGGGATGCTTTCTGGAAGTCCGGAGCCGGTGGCTTCGCTCTCATTGTTGTGCCCTCGCTCGATTTAGTGATCTACAAGATGGGCGGAAATCACGGGCAATATGATCCGGCGCTGACCCGGGTTCCGCAGCCTCCCGGTGGCAATGAACGCGACGATTGGAAGCCTCTCCAAAGCACTCCGTTCCAGGAATCCAGCAATGGCGGGGACGGCGGCATTCGGCGCGTCTTGGAAATGGTCTGCGCCGCGACGGTGGATTAATGCCTGGGGACGGTATTAGGGCATTTTCGGCGTGCCATGGCTGGATCGGTTGCCTCAAGCGCTGCGGGCCAGGTGGGTTTTTTGTGACGAGAGTTGCGCCGTGCGCAGGGCACGCGCCGTAGAATGCCCCAAGGTACTCGGAGGTCTTGCCGGCCGCTCAACCGGTATCTTGCCAGAGAGTCCCTGCGACTTGGTTGACGAGCGACCGAAGCGAGTGGATCAAGATTCAGCGACGCGGAGCGCTGCGAGGCACTGTCGAGGCCGGATAAGCGGGGTATGCCGGGTATGCCGGCACCGCAGAGCGCTGGAGCATTGGGGTCGTGGGGACGACTCCGGGGCGAATCATCGGAGCGGGCATCGATGCAATGCCTCGATTTGCTGGGGCGCTGTTTGGGGACGCACCGGGCACTATGGCCAGTGCCGGGTTCACCGAATTCAATGGCACTCCACCCGCCGCAAAGAATTGTGATGCTGTCTGACCGTGGACCACGGTCGGAGTGCGTCGAGTGACGCCGCGGATGCCTTGCGCCACTGTCACGGAGGCAGCGCAATAAGACAGGGCCATCCACCAAAGAACTCGCATCTCTGTTGCATACGCTCCAACGGCTGGAATGCAAGGACTTTATCCTCCCTGAATCGGGTCATTGGCACTCCGCTGCTCGGACCCTGAACCATGCAGCCTGAAGCCGAGGTTCGGATTGTGATATTCAGGGCAGCAATCGGCGGACGGCGTCGAAGACTTCTTTCACGGGCACCCCGGCCATGGCTGCGACCCCTTTGCACGATTCGTACTCGGGTGCTGCCTGGACCACCTTGCCATTGAGCAATCCTCGTTTGACCTGGACGGTTCCGAACGGCGTTTTCACCGCGATGTGGTCGCGTTGCAATTTGCGACGTTGAGTCAGGGTTCGTCGGACGCCGAATGCCGAAGTTTCCAGCAGCAGGAACTCGGTGAATGAGTCGGCGTCGTCGGGTTCACACAGCAGGGTCAGGAGGATCCCAGGTCGACCCTTCTTCATCTGAATCGGTGTGTGGAAGGCATCGAGCGCTCCGAGCCTCAGGGCTTTGTCTAACACGTGCCCGAGGATCTCCCCGGAAATGTCATCCAAGTTGGTCTCTAAAACGGCCACCTGGTCGGTCAACCAATCTTGCGTGGGAGAACCGTCAGTGCTTTCGCTCAGGATGGCCCTCAAGACATTGGGCCGGGTCTTGTTGTTGCGGGTCCCCAGTCCGTACCCGATGCGTTGGGCCTTGAGTGAGGCCATGGGGCCGAAGGATTCCACAAACTCCGCCAAGAGGGCGGCTCCGGTCGGAGTGACCAATTCATGGGGTTCCTCGCACTGGGTCACTCCGATACCCCGCGCTCCGAGTATTTCCAGGGTCGCCGTGGTGGGGATGGGAAATCGCCCATGGGCGCAGTTCACAAAGCCGGTGCCTTCGACGACAGGAGCGCTGGTGATGCGGGGATGGCCCAGCAGTTCGAGACAGATCGCGGCCCCGACGATGTCGATGATGGAATCCACTGCTCCCACTTCATGGAAATGGACCGATTCAGGCGGCAGTCCGTGTACCTTGCCCTCGGCCACAGCGACGCGGTGAAACACGGCTATCGATCTGGATTTGACCCAGTCGGACAAAGTACTGCCTTCGATCATCCCACGGATCAATGCAAAGGTGCGGTCCTCCCTATGGCTGTGCCCATGCTCGTGCCCATGCTCGTGCCCATGCTCGTGCTCATGCTCGTGCCCACAGGCTTCGCCCTCGAGGTGCACGTCGAACTTTACTCCCTCGATCGACGACTTGTGCTTCCGGGCGGCATGGAGGTGGTACCCACCGAGGCCGAGTTTGCGGAGTTCTCGGTCGAGATCTCGGAATTCCACGCCGAGGTCGAGCATGGCTCCGATGAACATGTCACCACTGATTCCGCTGAAAATGTCCAGATACAGGCTGCGCATCGCGGGGCGATGCTGCCTGTTGAACCGTCCAGAATCAGGCAATAAAACGAGAAGAAGTGGGTGGGATTTAGCCAGTGAACGCGGAGCGGCTATTTCGTCGGACCGCCGGCCGCACCCATTGAGGCGAAGAGTTGCCGGCGTTCTGAAACTGAGACTTCACGCCACTGGCCCGAAGGCAAGGGCCCGAGCTCGAATGAGCCATTGCTCACCCG
>JAPLUH010000008.1 GCA_026397675.1 Verrucomicrobiota bacterium | reverse complement strand
TGAACCGCTGGCCAAGGGTCGTTTCCTCTTCAGCACCTCGGGATATTCGGTCGGCCGCAGCCAGGTGATGCACATCACGACGCCCGATTACAACCTCTCGGGTCGCACCAACGTGCAGGTGGCCTTCAAGAGTCTCTGGGAGCAGAACCAAGACAGTATCGGAGCCGTGGAATATTCCATCGATGGCGGCGCCCAGTGGCTGCCTTTGGCTTACTTCATCGATGAAGCAGATCTCGTCAAATCGGAAAGCGGATCTGTGGATGCCGAGGCGACCCTCAACAAGGAACACGGCGACGTGGCTAATTACACCGACGACGCTGGAACTGTCATCGGCGGCACTTACGGTGCCTTCATCGGTGCTCCGATCACCGCCAGCCTGGCCCCGTTCATCCAAGGCCGCGTCAATGACAACCGCGTCGAGTCCAAGCGCTACGAGCTCTTCCGTGTGAGCAGCGCCGACAACCAGGCCAAAGTGCGCTTCCGCTTCACCCACGCCGGAACCGACAGCTGGTACTGGGGCATCGACGACTTCGGCCTTTACGCTTCGTCCGAACCGGCCACGCGACCGGTCCTTTCGGTACGGATCTCCGACGGTCAGTGCCTGGTCCAGTGGCCGGCCGCATCCTCTGGCTTCGTGCTGGAGTCGGCGACATTGCTCACCCCGACGGCCGCCTGGAAACCGGTGTCCGGCATCTCCACCAACTCGGTCAGCCTGCCGATCGATGAATCAGGTCGATTCTTCCGATTGCGCAAGCCTTGAGGGTCGCTCCGCACGACTCGAGGTTATTCGGATTGAAGCCGGGCACAGATTTGGGGCGTTCTAATGCGATGAACACCCAAAAGGTTGCCGGACCCGCCCTCCCGTGGGGGCGGGTCCCTCCGCTGTGAATCTAATCCGTGGTCGGTCGCCTCGGCGGCCCTCCTGCTGACCGCCCAGGAGCCCCGCTGGTGGAAGGGCAATCTACACACGCACTCGCTCTAGGTCAGACGGCGACAACTTCCCTGAAATAATCGCCGAACCGCACCGCGAGCGCGGATACCACTTCCTGCCCCTGTCTGATCATCATCTCCTGAGTCGGGACGATCATCGTCTCCTCCGAGAAGCCGGAGGTGCCGAGCACCGAGACCGAGTTCCAACAGGCTCGGATAGTTCTTGAGCCGCTCGTTGGCCGGTCTTGCCCCCGGGCCGGGATTTTCCCACACTGAGAACTCTTTATGGGACTTCTCGACGGCAAACTCGGCATCGTTTTCGGCGTCGCCAATAAGCGCTCCATCGCCTGGGCCATTGCTCAGGCTTGGCACCGCGAGGGCGCAACGCTGGCGTTCACCTACCAAGGCGAGCGATTGAAGGACAACGTGGAGGAACTGGCCGGCACCTTTGGAGCCGACACGCTCATCCTCCCCTGCGATGTGAGCAGCGATGACCAAATCCGCTCAGTGTTCACCGCGGTGAAGGAGAAGTTCGGTCGTCTGGACCTGCTGCTGCACGCCGTGGCCTTCGCTCCGAAAGAGGCCCTTGAGGGCGACTTCCTCAACACCAGCCGGGAGGCCTTCCGGGTGTCCCACGACGTCAGCGCCTATTCGCTCATCGCTCTGGCCCGCGAGGCGGCGCCGCTCATGGATCTAGGCGGATCCATCGTGGCCATGAGCTATTACGGAGCTGAAAAGGTGATCCCCCACTACAACGTGATGGGCGTGGCCAAGGCCTCGCTGGAGTCTTCGACCCGATACTTAGCCTACAGCCTCGGCCCGAAGAAGATCCGCGTGAACTGCATTAGCGCCGGACCGATGAACACCCTGGCCGCTCGGGGCATCGCCGGCTTCACCGACATGCTCAAGCACTACGAAGCTCACTCGCCGCTCAAACGCAACGTGGAGCCCTCCGAGCTCGGTCACACCGGGGTATTCTTGGCGTCCGACGGGGCCGCTGCCATCACCGGCCAAGTGCTCTACGTGGACAGTGGTTATCAAATCATGGGCATGTAAGGGTCGACGGCCCTCCCGGCCACGGCCTTGAACTTCAGGCTCCGAACACCATGTTTCTCGTCGTCATGGGAGTGGCCGGCTCCGGCAAGACCACGCTGGGTCAGGCTCTGGGCCAGCGCCTGGGCTGGGAGTTCCGCGATGCCGACGGATTTCACCCGGCCGCCAACATCGCCAAGATGAAGGCGGGCACGCCGCTCCAAGACGAAGACCGCTGGCCTTGGTTGCGCGCGATTCGCAGCCACATGGAATCCGAACAGGCGGTCGGCCGCAGCGGGATCATCGCCTGCTCCGCCCTGAAGGAAATTTACCGCGACACCCTAGGCCGGGGTGAGCCTTGGATACGGTTCGTTCACCTCAACGGATCCCGGGACCTCATCGAGGGCCGGATGCGGGCCCGCGAAGGTCACTTCATGCCGGTGAGCCTGCTCGACAGCCAGTTCGCCACCCTCGAGTCCCCGGCCGATGCCATCACTCTGGATATCTCTCAGCCTCCCGAGGCACTGGTGGAAGAAGTTCTGCGCCGGATTGCCTGAGCCTTTTGCCTGAGCCGATCACCCGCTGGCTCAGCGCGAAACATCCCCCTGATAGAGCACGGTGAAGTAATGGCGGCGCAGACTGTCGACTGCCACTTCAGGGTGTTCGACATTGAGCACCAAGGCCGACTTTCCGGCGGGCCGGTTCAGAAAGGGATAGGTGTAGTGGATATTTAGTTCGGCCTCGAGCAACGCGGCCAGAACATCCTGCAACTGACGCTCGCCGGCGATTTCGACCACCACGACGGCGGTTTCCGTAAACGCAAACCCATGCTCCTGAAGAAGGCTCCGCGCCAAATCAGGATCATCGACAATGATCCGTAAGATGGTGCTGTCAGTGGTGTCGAGCACCGTCAACGCCAGGATGTGAACGGACCGTTCGAAGAGCCTTTGGGTGACTTCATGCAGACGTCCCAAACGATTCGGGATGAACACAGTGAACTGGAGCACCGGGTCGGACCGGGGTTGACGGGCGATCGCGACAGCCATAATGGCAAAGAGTGTCCGTCAAGCGTGTGCCGAGGGCAAGGAGGCTCGGCGAGAGCCTTTACCCAAGCACCGAAGCTGTGGTTCATTGCCTGCGTGGCCAGTCCCTCCGATGAGTTGTGCACGATCGCCGAGAACCTCGGCATCGCTACGCTCCAGCGGCATCTCTTCCTCTGCGTAGATGCCTCTAAGCCCAAGTGCTGCGACCCCCAGGCAAGCCTCGCGTCGTGGGAATTTCTGAAACGTCGACTCAAAGAGCTGGGACTTGTCGGACCGCAGGCCACGGTCTTCCGCACGAAGGCCAATTGCCTGCAATGCTGCGCCCAGGGGCCCGTCGCAGTGGTGTATCCGGAGGGAACCTGGTATCACCACTGCACCCCCGATGTCCTTGAAACCATTATCCAGGAGCACCTGATCCATGGCCGGCCCGTGTTGGAAAACGCCTTTGCAACTCATCCGCTCGGTACTGGCTCCCGCTGAAGTGCAGCTGGACCTCTTCCACCGGCTGAAGCCCCAGGCACCGTCGGCCACCGTGCCCGGCGGTGGCAAGTGGGTCGCTTCCGAAACCATCGTCGTCGGAAACTCCTCCATTGAGGTGCACTTCATCCGTCATCCGCGAGCTCGGGTCTTCCGCCTCACCCTCTGCCGCGATGGCTCCGGCCGGGTCACCCTGCCCCGCTTTGGATCCATG
>JAPLUH010000192.1 GCA_026397675.1 Verrucomicrobiota bacterium | reverse complement strand
GCCGATCAGGCAGAACGGGACGCCGGTGCCACGAAGCGCTCTCACTAACCTGGCGAGATCATTTTCGCTGCCGGTGATTCCGGCGAAGAATTCGGCTTCGGACATCATGAGGTGAGTTGGGCTTGGCGTTCTTCAGGGGCTCGGATGAACAGACCCTGATTGATAGAACCAATGTCCCGGCTTTTTGAGGGGGATCAAGCCACCATGTGAACGAATTGATATCCGGGCTGGATGTGCGCCGCACCCGTAGAAGTCGTGTTGATCAATCCAACCGGAATCGCCTCGAGCAGCAGACGAACGACTTCGATATAGGCAGTGTTCATCAGGAGAGGTTGAGTCGGGTGCCACTTTTAAGCCGTGTGCCGACCATCGGCCACTGGTCAGATGTTTAGCCGCGGCTTTTCGAGCGGTTTCGGCCCAAGGAAGGCTCAACTCTTTGGACCACCGCACACAGAGCCGGGCGGCTTTGAACCGCTGGCAGTGCTCCAAGTGCAGCGCGAGCACCTCGGGCCGTAACGATCGAAGGACTTCTATGGTGTTCCTCGCCTCTTCAACGCCCTGGTTGACGCCCACTTCATGGAGCAGTTCCTATAGTGCCCGTTTATCCCATGAATTTTCTCCGCACCAAGACCTCTCCCGACCCAAGCCAAATTTCATGGATCAACTCCTGCCTCCGTAGGATTTGCTGCGCTGCCTTCGGAGTCTGGGTAAACACCCTCCTGCTTTCCGCACAATCCCTAGACCAGACCGCTCCCCTGCCTTCAGGCGTTGATTGGTCTTTGGGCATGCAAGACGGTGCACACCGTTTCATCGAACGCATCATCGCGGAGGCGCCGGCCAAGCGGGCCTCATCGTGGCACCGGGACACCTCTTCACCTCAGGCCTACGAAGCATCGGTTGCACCGCAACGAAACCGGTTGCGCACCCTCCTCGGAGTGGTGGACCCACGGGTGCGTCCCGTGGCCATGGAACGATTTGGCGACGACGACAATCCGGCTCAGGCGGGATCCTTCGACGGCGGATCCATCTGGCAGGTTCGATGGACCGTCCTTCCGGGTTTCCAGGCGGAGGGCCTCTTGCTAGAACCACGCGGCACTCCACGGGGTCATCTTATCCTGCTGCCCGACGCCGCCGAGACACCGGAATCCTACGCCGGCCTGGGCGCAGATTCGCCGCGGGCGAAAGCCCTTCGAGCCTGGGTCGCCAGCGGACTTCAGGTGCTTATTCCGACCCTGCTGGACCGGGGTCGTCGATGGTCGGGTAATCCGGATCTGGCCACCCGCCATCCCGCGGTTCCCGCCACCCTGGATCAATCGCATCGCGAATGGATTTGGCGACAAGCCTTCCACATGGGCCGCCATCCCATGGGCTACGAGGTGCAAGAGGTGTTAGCCGGGGTAGACTGGATCGGCCAGCGCTTCGGAACCAACTCCCCGGTGGCTGTCGCCGGATACGGTGAAGGCGCTGCCATTGCCCTGTATGCCGCGGCTTGCGATCCACGGATTTCCGCGACCCTCGTCAGCGGATACTTCACCGACCGCCAGGGGCTGTGGAGCGAACCCATCGACCGCAATGTCTGGAGCTTGCTCAAGGAATTCGGGGATGCGGAACTCGTCTCGCTGGTGGCTCCGCGCGCGGTGTTGATCGAGCACGCCTCCTTTCCCTCGGTGAATGGCGAGAAGGGAGGTATTTCGACTCCGGAACCCAGGATCGTTCGCACTGAATTCGAACGCATCGAAAGCCTGATCCCGAACAATTTCCAGAAGCGCCGCCTGCTGACCGGCCCAGATTGGGGGACGGTGGCCATGCCGCTCACCGACTCCCTGTCCAACCTCGTACTCACCCTCGGACCCTCCACCCTCGCCCCTGCCGCCGTCTCAGCAACGCCGACCCATCACCGGAAAAATTTCAATGCCCAAGACCGGATGAAGCGGTTGGTCCACGGGTTGAGCGCTCTGATCCAACAGCGGGTCCGACAATCCGAACTGGAACGGGACAACCACTTCCTGGGGGAACTCATGCCCGATCGAATGAAGAGTTCCAGAGCCGGCGGGTTGTCTCGCACCCACCGGGTAGCCCCCTTGCCCCCGGCTCCGTTCATTGAGGGCAGCCGACGGTTCCGGGAGCAGTTCCGCCGCGAGATCGTCGGCGTTTTTGATGAGCCCCGGCTACCAACTCGGGCAAGGACCCGTGTGGCCTATGATCAGTCACCCAAGTGGGTGGGGCACGAGGTGGTCATCGACGTCTTTCCGGAGTCTTTCGCCTGGGGATTCTTACTGCTGCCACGCGACCTGAAACCGGGTGAGCGACGGCCGGTGGTCGTCTGCCAGCACGGTTTGGAGAATGTTCCGGCCGAGACCATCGAACCTGGTAAATGGGTGGGAGCGAGCGACTTCGCAGCTCGATTGGCCGAGCGAGGATTCATCACCTTCGCACCCCACAATCCTTACCGTCACGGGGAGCGCTTCCGACAACTCCACCGCAAAGCTAACACCGTGGGAGCGTCCCTGTATTCGATCATCACCGCCCAGCACGAACAGTGGCTGTCGTGGTTGGCGACCCGGCCCGAGGTGGATCCCACGCGCATTGGTTTCTATGGGATCAGCTATGGCGGGACCACCGCCATGTTCGTGCCGCCGGCGGTCGAGGGATACGCGTTGTCGATCTGTTGCGCCAATTTCAACCAATGGACCCGCATGGTCGCAGGTACTGAGGACATGGGCTACATGTTCACCGGACAGTGGGAGTTCCCCCATTTCAACATGGGCGGCACCTTCAGCCATGCCGAACTGGCCTACCTGATGTTCCCGCGTCCTTTCATGGTCGAGCGCGGTCATCATGATTCCGTAGCCCTCGACTCGGAGGTCGCCAGCGAATTCGCCAAGGTCCGTTGGTTGTACGATCAATTGGGACTGGGCAATCGGACCACGATGGAGGTGTTCTCCGGCGGACACTGTATCAATGGCGAAGAAACCTTCCGTTTCCTCCACCGTCACCTGAACTGGCCGGAACCCAAATAGGCATCGGGTCTTGATCGCCCAAAGGCTTGCACTGCTTCTCTGAGGATGCCTTGGGCGCGGTTCAGGTCACCGCAGTCTGTCATGACCCTTTTACCGCCGGGTCCATAGTATCCGGCGCGGTACCCCGTGTAGGCTTTGCCATCTACATTCTTTGTCCGTGTATAGATGGTGCCGGTAACGCTCCCCTGTTTAACGGAGACAGGCTTTTCCTCCTGTTTCCTCCCGGTGGTCCCCTGGTTCCGCTCTTTGCTCTTTAGCAGAGCGACCAGCGCGGGAAACCTGTGGGAACAATCAACCGACCTTCAAAAACCCCAACAAAAGATGGTGGAGGCGGCGGGAATTGAACCCGCGTCCTAAGCCATTCAACCCGAAACGACTACATGCTTAGTTAGCCATTTATTCTCAGAAATGTCGTGACCGGCTAACGTAGACCGACATTTCCCAGCCCTCATGAAGTTTCTCGACTACCGACGCGCGGACTCCGCCGGAGGTCATGCCTGCTGATAGCGTTCCGTCCCCGTAGCAGGTGTTCAGGGCGAAACGTCGAGCCGATTAGGCCGCGAGAGCCAACTCTTCGTTAGCAGTTATGTTTTTGACTCGATGTTTTACGAGGCCAACGAATCATCCTCGGCATGCCATCCCGGGCAGGATCACCTAGTCGAAACCGGTACGCCCCCCCCATGAACTGACTTGCAAGAGTTCGCTGACCTGCCGCTTCCTGTCAAATACCACTTAGGGGTTCATTGTTTGGAGGGCCTGTTGCTTCATGGGTTTTGACACCGGCGTGAATGGGCCCGGAAATCGAGAGCCCGGTCGTGGACTCAAAAACGGAGACTCTGGTTTGGGTGAAGAATTTCGATGAGGCGGAAGGGGTCTGAGAAGATCTGACTGCGACGGGTTCAGCGGGACATTGAGCGGGCCCCATCGCAGTCTTTGCCGTGGTTTAACGCGGTGTGCGAGCAGTAGGATTGCTGTTTCAACCATTCAATCAACGGGCTGGGTGCTCAGGCGGGGTAGTGCGGAGATTGAGCTGTATTCAAAGGACCGCTTCCGAGGAAATGACGAGCCAAAGTGCGTCGCTGCTGCGATTTCGGGCGGCCTGGCGGCACAAAGCCCGATTTCGCGGTTGCCGCGGCCTTCGGCACGGGAATAAATGGCTGTGTGAATTCCCCAGTGTTGAGAGCTGCCGCGGCTGTCTTGGTCGCATGGGCGCTTTGCGGATGTCAGTCGATCCGGCGCTCCAGCCCCAGTAGCGGTTTTTCTGTGGTGGAAACCAACGGGGTGGTGCGCATTGCCTACGGGTCATCGTTGGTGTCCGAGTACCATTTCCGGAACGTGTCCCGGCCGTTCCTATATCCGCTCTTGGGTCCGGATGGCGTTCACATGACCCGGCGTTGGCCGCAAGAGGAAGTCGGGGGCGAAGAGAAGGATCATCCGCATCACCACGCGCTGTGGTGGTCCCACGGCGTGGCCAATGGATCTGATTTTTGGAGCGAGGTGGCAGGAGCCGGAACGACCGTGCATCAGTCGTTCACCGAACACCGGATCGCGGGCCACGGAGAGAACCAAAAGGCGGTGGTGGGCTCGCGAAATCGCTGGGTGACCAAGGCCGGGATCGTGGTGGCGGAAGACGAGCGCCGGATGGTCTTTCATGCGCCGACGGCTCAGGTACGTCAGTTGGATTTCGAGATCACCGTGCGTCCGGTGGGCGGAACGCTGGTCTTGGGCGATACCAAGGAGGGCACCTTCGCCATTCGTCTGGCTGAGACGATGCGCCTGAAGCGAGCGGACAAGTCCAAGGGTGGAACCATTCTCAATTCGCGGGGACAAACCGATGGTGACACTTGGGGCAAGCGTGCCGAGTGGTGTGATTATTCGGGGCCAGTGGCGACCCCTCAGGGCACAGGAACCTACGGGGTCACGATCTTCGACCATCCGACCAACCCGCGCCACCCGACCTGGTGGCATGTGCGCGATTACGGGTTGTTCGCGGCCAATCCCTTCGGCATCCATGATTTTGAAAAGAAGCCACCGGGAAGCGGCAACCTGACCGTCCCTCTCGGTCAAAGCCTGACGTTCCGATACCGCGTCCTCCTCCACCGTGGCGACTCCAAGTCGGTTCCGTTGGAGGCGTTGTATCGCTCGTATGCGGCCGAGAAAGACCTGAAGTAATGCGCCTTCTGTCTCCCAATCTCATCGCTGGTGGATGGGCTCTGATGAGCCTTTTATCAGCCGGCTGTAGCGCGCCGGAAATCCTTAATCTCGGCGGGCGCACGGCGTTGGCCACGGGCGCGTTGTATCGTCAGGCCGAGTCCATTGTCATGGCTCGCGATCGCGATGCGGCCCCGCAGTGCAAGACTCGGTTGGTGCGGGGCACACGCCTGCTGGAAGCGCCCGAGGCGATCGCCGATCCTCGCGGAGGAAGTGAGTCGGTATCGTTCTCAGGATCCGGAACTCCGTCTTCCTACGTCATTCCATCGGAACGGCGTTATTCGCAATTTGTCGAGCGGTGGGTCGTCCAACGCTGCGATGCCGAAGTTGTCTATCGGGTGACCTTCACCCCCAGTGCCTCGGGCACCACTATCTCTGCCGAACTGGAAACCACACCTCCCTCACCATGAATCGTCGCCAATTCCTCGCCAGCACCTCGTTGGCCGCCGGTGCTGTTGTCACCGGTTGCTCCACCACCGCTCCTGTTGCCCGTTTCACGCCCAAGTCGCGGGTGATCGGAGCCAACGAGGACATCCGCATCGCAGTCGTGGGTTTCAACTCGCGCGGCAATGACCACATCGCCGGCTTTAAGAAAATCAAGGGGGTGCGCTTGGTGGCCCTGTGCGATGTGGACTCCAATGTGCTTGAGAAAGGGCGCGCCGATTTGGCTAAGGACGGCATCCAGGTCCAGACCTACACCGATGTTCGTAAGTTGCTCGAAAGCGGTGAGATCGACGCCATTTCCACAGCGACGCCCAACCATTGGCATGCACTCCTGGCCACCTGGGCCTGTCAGGCGGGCAAGGATGTGTATGTCGAGAAACCCGTCTCCCATAACGTGTGGGAAGGTCGGCAAATTGTCGCCGCCGCCCGCAAGTATGGTCGCATCGTGCAGACGGGCACACAGAGCCGCTCAAACCCGGGCCTTCGCGAGGCGATCGCCTGGCTCCACGCAGGCAATCTGGGAGCCATCCAAGTGGCCCGTGGACTTTGCTACAAACCGCGCCAGAGCATTGGGAATGTAACGACGCCGACCCAGGTGCCCGATCACATCAACTATGATTTGTGGTGCGGTCCGTCGCCGCTGAAGCCCTTGATGCGCTCCAAGCTCCATTACGATTGGCACTGGCAGTTCATCACCGGCAATGGCGATCTGGGCAACCAGGGCATCCACCAGATGGACATCGCCCGCTGGGCCTTGGGCGCCACCACGCTGAGCCCGAAGGTGTTCAGCGTGGGCGCTCGTGCCGGCTATCAGGACAATGGCGACACGCCCAATTCTCAGTTCGTCTATCACCAGTACGAGAAGGCGTCCTTAATCTTCGAGGTTCGGGGATTGCCCAAGGCCAAGGAGTATCAGGATGCCCGGTGGACTAAGAGCATGCCCGAGTATCGGGGTGCTCAGGTCGGGGTGATTATCCACTGTGAGAATGGCTATATGGTCATTCCGTCGTACGAAAGTGCCAAGGCCTTCGACAAGAATGGCCGCGAGATCAAGTCGTGGAAGCAAGGTGCCGATCATTACGCCAACTTCGTCGCCGCGGTCCGCAGTCGGCGCTCCTCGGACTTGAATGCCGAGATCCTAGAAGGTCACTTGAGCAGCGCCCTGTGTCACACGGGCAACATCAGCTACCTGCTGGGCAAGAAGCTTGCGCCGGAGGCCATTCGTGAGCGGCTTCAGGACAGCCCGGAGGCTGCCGAGACCTTCTCTCGGTTGTCCGAGCACCTCATTGCCAACGGTGTCAATTTAGAGACTCAGCCCTTGGTTCTCGGAGAGATGCTCCGCATGGATGTGAAGACCGAGCGCTTTGTCCGCAACGATCGCGCCAACCAGTTGCTCACCCGCGAATACCGCAAGGGCTTCGAGGTTCCGTCACGCGTTTGACGCTTCGATTCTAGGTCATCGCCCTTCAGCCAACGCCCCACTCGTGTCTGGTACTCGGGTGGGGCGTTGTTTCGTTCAGCCGTCAGGTGGCTTCAGGACTGGGTCCGTTCTTGAGGTAGAATCGGGCGCAGTTGTTTCCCCAGAAGTCGGCGGCGTGCTGGGGTCCGAGGTGGCGCACATAATCCCGAGCGAGCCCTTCAATTTGTTCGTAGCTGCCGCCCAGTAAGCACACGGGCCAATCGCTTCCGAACATCAGCCGCTCGGGTCCAAATGCTTCGAACACCACGTCGAGGTAGGGGCGGAAATCTCCGAACTGCCACTTCTGGTGATCGGCTTCAGTCACCATGCCCGAGACCTTGCAGCACACGTTCGGGTGTTGGGCCAATTCGCGAATTTGCGAGGTCCATGGTTCCAGGAGCCCTTGTCGGATCAGCGGTTTGGCGATGTGGTCGAGCACAAAGGGCTGCTCCGGGAATCGTGTCACCAGTTCCAGGGCGGCCGGGAGTTGCTTCGGATAAATGAGAATGTCGTAGGTGAGTCCGAATTGGCGGAGAGCCCCGATGCCCTGGAGCACCGAGGGGCGGACCAGGAACCGATCGTCGGGCTCGTCTTGTGCGACATGGCGGACTCCGACAAACCGAGGATGCGCCGCCAGCGGAGCGAGGCTCTCTTCCAGTCGGTCCGACTGAAGGTCTACCCAGCCGACGACCCCTTTGACGCGGGGGTCGGCATCCGCCAATCCGAGCAACCACCACGATTCGGCCAGCGACTGGCGGGCTTGGACGGCGATGGATCCGTCGAAGCCGAGGGAGCGGTGCAGTCGTTCGAGGTCGGCGGGCAGCCAGTCGCGCTGAAGGGCTGATCCAGAGGGGATCCACGGATATTCGGAGGCGCTGTACCTCCAAAAATGTTGGTGGGAGTCGAGCTTCATGCCGGCAACCTGACAGGGCGGGGCTTTCCTGAAAACCGCTGAAAATTGGAACACAGATGTGATTGGCTTGTTTCGAGGGTTGCGGAGGGTCTGGGCCGACAGGTATCAACTCTGCGTGCCCAGTGTAGCTGATCAGTTGAAGGCCGAGCGTGAGCGTCAAGGACGCACCGTCCACGATGTGGCCAATGTGACCAACATCAAGACCGACCATATCCGCGCCCTCGAGTCGGGCGACTGGGATGCCTTCGGAGCGCAGGTCTATATTCGTGGTTTCACGCGGACTTACTCCAAAGAATTGCGGCTCAACGTTCCCCAGATTATGTCCGAATTGGAGACGGAACTGGGAGAGTCGAAGGAGTACTCGGCGCCCCCACCGCTCACCGGTCGTCGAAAAGGCCCTCTCGATTTTATTACTCTCTGGCTCTCGCGAGTCCGCTGGCAGTGGCTGTTTCCCATTTTGATTGGTGGCGCCGTGCTGACAGCCGGATGGATGGGTTACCGCTCGTGGCTGTCCTCACGGGTGGTCGGAACGAGCAGTGGGGCCCCGGCCCGGAGCTCGGTGGTTCCGGCGCCCGTGCCCGCCACGGTTCCCTTGGGCAATACCCTCCGCCCATTGCCGCGAAAGGCTCTCAACGCCCAGGCAGCGTTGCCCACCAACGCGACAACGCCACCGGCGCGGACGCGCTGAGAGTCTGTCTGAAAATCGGGAAGGGCCCGCTGGCGGCGTTGCTTGTCGGTCACAGACCGCTGCGGGTCTGCTCCCTCCTCGCGCCGTGCCAATCGAACCCTTCCCTCCCAAACAGAACCCCTCCCCATTTTCAGACAGGCTCTGAGCGCGGCACCGGTGGCGTCGGAAAGAGCACCCGCGGGAGGGTGCCCGCTTCAGATCAACCGCCGATCTTCGTCCAAGCGGCGTTGGCCTTGGAGGAGGCGACCACGGCTTCGATGAAGGCCATTCCGCGTACGCCGTCTTCGATCTTCGGGTAGTCGTTGGCCACGTCATCCTTGGCGAGTTTCTTGCCGGCCTGACGGGCGCGGATCGCGGTGGCGAAGTTTTTGTAAATGTTGGCGAAGGCCTCGAGGTAGCCCTCGGGGTGGGACGGGGGCGTGCGGCCCGCGGCCTTGGCGGCGTCGCTGAGGTAGCCGTTGGCCGTACGATAAACCTGCATGGGCTGATCCATCCACTTCACCAGCAGCGTGTTCGGTTCATTCTGGTGCCATTCCAGGCCGCCGAGTTCTCCGTACACGCGGATGTTCAAATTGTTCTCTTCACCGACCGAAATTTGCGAGCTGTGGAGCACGCCCTTGGCTCCACCTTTGAAGCGGAGCAGCACATTGCCGTCGTCATCGAGCTTGCGGCCTTTGACAAAGGCGGTCAGGTCGGCGGCCAGTTCGCTGATTTGCAGGCCGGTGATGTACTCGGCGAGGTTCTCGGCGTGGGTGCCGATGTCGCCAATACAGCCGGCGGCGCCGCTGCGCTTGGGGTCGGTACGCCAGGCGGCCTGTTTCTGACCGGAGGCTTCGAGCCGGGTCGCCAGCCACCCTTGAGGGTACTCAACCACGACCTTGCGGATTTTGCCCAATTTACCGGAGTGGACGAGGTGACGGGCCTCTTTCACCAGCGGGTAGCCGGTGTAATTGTGAGTCAGCCCGTAGAGTCGGCCGGTCTTTTTGACGATGGCCGCGAGTTCTTTGGCTTCAGCCAGGTCGAAGGTGGCCGGCTTGTCGCTCAGCACGTGGAATCCGGCCTCCAGCGCGGCCTTGGCTGCGGGAAAATGAACGTGGTTGGGTGTGACAATCGACACGAAGTCGATCCGCTGGTCGGCCGGCAGCGCGGCCTCCTTAGTCACCAATTCTTGGTAGCTGCCGTACACCCGATCCGGGGAGAGGAAGAAGTCTGCACCGGAGGCCTTAGACTTCTCCGGATCTGAAGAAAACGCGCCAGCAACCAGTTCGATTTGGCCGTCGATGTTCGCGGCGATGCGGTGCACGGCGCCAATGAATGCGCCCCGTCCGCCGCCGACCATTCCGTAACGAATCTTTCTGCTCATGATGGATGTGTGTTGAACGCCAGTAATTGCCGTGAGGAAACGTTGGCAAACATCACCGCCCGTCGCCAGTCGAGTCAACGGCCGAGGCAGGGCTTTGGCGAGTCGGGGCAGCGAATCGGGAGGGGTGAGGCGGGCGCCCCGTGGGAACTCTTTCCCTGTTGTCCTGGTGGCGGACTGCCTTAGTTTCCGGCCCGCCTAGGGCGCGGTTCTGACGCCCTGGCTCATTGCCCATGCTTGTCCATCTGCTCAAATCCAAACTGCACCGAGCTACCGTCACCGCAGCCAGCCTCGACTATGAGGGAAGTCTCACCATCGCCGAAGACCTGATGGAGCGGGCGGGCCTGCATCCTTACGAGCGCATCCTCTGCGGCAACATGGCTAACGGAGCCCGTTGGGAGACCTACGCTATCCGCGGTCCTCGCGGCTCTGGGGTCATCGAGATGAACGGTGCCGTGGCCCATTTGGGAAAGATCGGTGATCGACTGACTATCATGTCGTTCGCCGAGGTGGAGGAGGTTCAGGCGTCGGCCTGGATTCCTAAGGTCCTCGTGCTCGATACCGCCAATCGAATCATCAACGAGCGCGGAATTTAAGCCGGAGCAAGGCCGTTGGGAGGCGAGTGATCTTCGGAAAGATTATCCTAACGCCGCATATCCCGGAATGCCTAGACCGTGCAGGCGTTATGCGGCGTTCCTTCAGAACGCACCGATTCGTTCCGGGGCTACCCAGGGTCTACCCTGGGCTGGTATGCGCTGCCCCGTTGGGGCTTTCAACACACAGAACGCACCGATTCGTTGCGGTTTAGAGGGAGTCTATGAGGTCCCAATGGCCGATGTGGAAAGACTCTTGCAAGTGGCTATAACCGTAACGGATGAATTTCATGTTGGTCTGAAGGACATCTGCGGCGCATAGTTCCCGACCGCCCACACTGGGCTGCCTACTTTGAGCCGATCATGAGAGACGAACTTGAGAAACTGGTTGCCGCCGGAAAGATTCAGAAATCCCACATCGCCCCCCTGCTGTCGCTGAAGGAAGCGGGATTCTGCCATCACAAGAGCTGGGGTTTTGGCCGCATCGTTTCTGTGGATCTGGCCCTAGGGCGGATGAACATCGACTTCACCAATAAGGCAGGTCACTCGATGGACCTCGCCTTTTCGGCGGAGTCGCTCAAGCCCATCGCTAAGGACCACATCCTCGCTCGCAAGGCTCTCGACCTTGACGGGTTGAAGCGCGAGGCGGCGCTTCATCACCTTTCGGTGGTCAAGCTGGCGTTGAGCAACTTCGGTGGCTCGGCCACCGCCGATCAGATCCAGGCTGTACTGAAGGATATCATCAGCAGCGATTGGAAAAAGTGGTGGGAAGTTGCCCGGTCCGAGATGAAGAAGGACGGCCACTTCACCGTGCCGCTCAAGAAAACCGAGCCCATCCTCTATCAGGATTCCGAGGTCAATATCGGTGTGCGCTTGGCCACAGACTTCAAGTCCGCCAAGGGCCTGAAGGCCCGCGTTGCGGTGGCTTCAGAGATTCTCAAGAGCGTTGCTGACATCAACGACAAGGCTGTGATCACCGAGATCGTCGCCATGCTCAATGCCGACATCACCAATCACGCGGTGACCATGCCGGCCTTGGCGTTGGAAGGTGTTTTCGTTCGCGACGACCTCAAGAAATTGGCGGCCCTCGACATCCCCGAAGGACCAATCACGGCGCGCGAAATCCTCAACGGCCAGAGCAAGCTGGTGGAGTTCTTCGCCGAACTCCCCGCGGCCAAGCACCGTCGCACCTTAGAGGCTCTGCGGGATTCGGTGCCTGATTGGGGTTCCAAGCTCATTTTCATCATCAACAACGTCAGCGCGAAGCTGGCCGGTGAATGTGCTCGGATCCTGCTGATCGAGAACCGGGGTCCGTTGCTCAAGCAGGAGTTGATCCGGCTCGTCAGCCAGCACGGTGCCAGCAGCGAACTGCTGCTCTGGCTGGGCAAGGAGCGCGATGATCACTTCGCCGATATCCTCGGGCCTGAGGTTTTCCGCGCGATGCTCACCGCCATGGAGCGGGATGCCTTCAACGAGAAGCGATCCAATCGTCTCCGCGACTTCATTCTCGACGATATCAAGCTCCTGCCGGAGTTGATCGAGTCAGCAGACGTCGATGTCATCCGCGATCTTACTCGCAGTTTGCAGCTCTCACCCAGCTTCGACGACATGGACAAGCGGTCGCTCTTCGCTCGCATCGTCAAGGCCTACCCGGCGATCCAAGAGATGATCACCGGCGACAACAAGAAGGAGGACCATATCTTCCTAGTCAGTTGGCCCAGCCTTCAGCGCCGTCAGGAGGAATACCAGGATCTGGTCACCAAGCGCGTCCCGGCCAACGTCAAGGACATCGCGCTGGCCCGTAGCTACGGAGATCTCCGCGAGAATCACGAGTACAAGTCTGCCAAGGAAATGCAGCGGGTGCTCCAACGCCGCAAGGCTGAGCTGGAGCGCGATCTGGGTCGCGCCCGCGGAACTGACTGGGCCAATGTCCGTACCGATGTGGTCGGCCCGGGGACGGTGATTCACGTCACAGAGGTCCAAAGCGGCGTCCAAGAGCGTTTGGAAATTCTGGGAGCCTGGGATGGGGATCCGGACAAGAACATCCTCAGCTATCTGACTCCCTTCGCTAAGGTTTTCGTGGGACAACCTGTCGGGGCCGAGGTTGCCTTCAGGTCGGAGGGGCAGTCCAAGAAATACCACATCGACGGTATTGCTGCCTACGTGCCGGCCGCCTAATTGGCCCGCAGTTTAGTTTCGTAGTTCATCGGGATGCCGGGTTTCGACCTGAGCATCCCCGAGTCATTATGGCCTCCCATCCCTCCGAACTCTCTGAACAGGACGATCCACTGTTGATGGAACCCGAGTGGACGGAGTTGCTGTGGTTTGTGGCTCATTGCCGGCCGCGTTCAGAGAAGAAGCTGGCCGAATTCTGCGTGGAGCAGGGCTACGAACACCGTTTGCCCGTCTACCGCAGTGTGAAGACTTACGCGCGCAAGCGCGTGGTCTTCGAGAAGCCGTTGTTTCCGGGCTACCTCTTCGCACGGGTGGAGAAGCGCCATCGCCAGATGCTGGTGCAAAATCGGTATGTGGCTAATGTGTTAAACATCCACGACCAGTCGGAGTTTATGGGGCAACTCGACGATATTTACCGCGCACTCGATGCGCAGGTAGAAATTCGGGTTTGCCCCGAAATTAAAGCGGGCCTGCAGGTACGTATCAAATCGGGGCCGCTGCGGGGTATAGAGGCTTGGGTGGAAAGCCGCGCCAAGATGTCAGATGTTCACTTGCGGCTCGATTTTATCGGGCAGGCCGTTGTTGCAAAAATTCAGGCCGATGATCTCGAACTCATCTGAACGCCCTCCAAGGGCTCGTCCGCTGCCACCCCCCACGGCCCGTTCATCGGTGTTGGAGATTCTTCTTCAATGCAGTGAGCCGGGGGATTTTCTTGAGCACCGACTGGAGCGGATCCCGGGCTTGCAGACCCTTTCCGATGGAGACCGGCGGCTAGCTCAAGAAATCGCTTTCGGTGTCCTGCGCAATCGCTCGGCCTTGGACCATATCGTTGCCTCTCGCACCGATGGACGGCCGCAGCGCCCGGTCCTTCGGGGCATCTTGCAGATGGGATTGTACCAGCTGCTGTTCCTTGACCGGGTCCCCGATCATGCGGTGGTCAACGAGGCGGTCTTGTTGGCCCGTCAGCGCGGGTTTTCTGCGCAGAGTGGCTTTGTCAACGCGGTGCTGCGCGGCGTGGCCCGTGAAAAAGACGCCTGCCGAAAGGCCCTCTATGAGCTGCAGTTGAAGGATCCCGCCGTGGGCTGGTCTCATCCGGAGTGGTTGGTCCAGCGATGGGCTGGTGTCCTGAATAAGGCAGATCTTCAACGGTTGCTGGAGTGGAACAACTCCGCGCCGTCCACCTGTGCTCGGGTCAACCGACTCCGGACGCCGCCGCACGATCTGCTGGCTCGGTGGAAGTCAGAAGGGGTGGATGCGATTCCGGTTCAGGTGGATTGGGCCGATCCCGACACCCTCTTCGCCCTCAGTCGGCATCCTTCTCTGGAAACCCTGGGTTCGTTCCGGGAGGGCGGCTTCTATGTGCAAGATCCGAGTACCCTGATGGCCGTGCAGTTGCTCGATCCCCAGCCTGGTGAGCGTATTCTGGATCTTTGCTCGGCTCCAGGCGGCAAAACTATGGCCATCGCTGAGCGTCTGAAGAACACCGGATGCGTTGTGGCTCATGATGACCATGCCGGTCGGCTGGAGTTGGTCCGTGAGAACGCCCTCCGCCTGGGAGTCACCGGAATCGAGTTGCAGCCCAACCCGGAACTCGGCGGACCCGAGGAGCGTTTCGATCGGGTGTTGGTGGATGCTCCCTGTTCGAACACGGGAGTTCTTCGTCGTCGCCTGGAACTACGCTGGCGCATTCAGCCTCAGGAAATTATTCGGTTGGCCGCTGAACAGCTTCAGTTGCTCCACCAGGGGTCCCTGCGCGTCCGCTCAGGCGGCGTTTTAGTGTACAGCACCTGCAGCTTAGAACCGGAGGAGAACGAGCAAGTGGTCGACGCATTCCTTCGGGATCACCCCGGATGGACCGAGTCGGCTCGGCGCAGCCTTCATCCGGTGCGGACACCTGTCGATGGAGCCTTTGCCGCAAAGTTCCTCAGGCCCCGTTAAACCAACGATCGCATCTCCACCCTTAGCCGCCCGACATCATGCTCCACGCCACCCTGAATTGTCCCGAGACCTGGTCTCCGTTCCTTCGATCCAGCCCGGTCTGGGGTGTGTGCCTTGATTGGCTGCGGACGCTGACTCCAGAGACCCCGTTGGGAACCTACGAGTTGGAGGGGCCTACGCTGCATGCGTCAGTTCAGGAGTACACCACTCAAGAGCGCCAGAGCTGTCGTTTTGAAAGCCACCGCGAGCACATCGACATCCAGTATACCATCGCTGGCTTCGAGACGATTGACTGGATCCCGCGTGAGGCTCTGAGCCCGGATGGCCCCTTCGGCAACGACGTGCAATTTTGGTTCCCTGCCACTGATTACACGCCCATCACTCAGTCAGCGGGTCGGTTTTCGATCTTTTTTCCCAGTGACGCCCATCGTCCCAAAGTAATTCATGGGCAACCAACCCTGATTCGCAAGGTGGTCATCAAGATCCCTGTGCACCGGGTGGGCTGACGTTGAGGGGGCTCTATCCTCACCGACCTCGGTACACGCAGCGCGAGGTGCAGGTCTCGGCGATGACCAGTTCGCTCAAGAGTGGCAGGCGCGGCTTTAGTTCGTTCCAGAGCCACACGGCCAACCGCTCGCTGGTAGGGTTTTCCAAGCCTGGGATTTCATTGAGGTAGTTGTGGTCGATCTGGTCATGGATCGGCTGGAAGGCTGCCTTGAGGTCGGCATAGTCCATGACCCATCCCGTCTCGTTTCCGACAGGACCCTCGATGGCGACCTCGATGCGCCAGCTGTGGCCGTGGAGGCGGGCGCATTTGTGGCCCGTGGGCACGTTGGGCAAGCGGTGTGCTGCTTCGATCTGAAAGGTTTTGCGGAGTTCCATGAAGAGGGGGCTAAAAAGTGAGGGTCAGGTTTCGAGGTCGGTCCATGTCACCAGATCGCCCAAGGCGGGCCGGCCATCGTGACGCCAGGCCGCCGGGGGTTCCTGCATTCGGCCAATGGGACAGATACGGCTCACGCCCAAATGGGCGAGTTGACGAGCTATCTCGGGCAAACGGTCATCGGGCGCTGCCACTGCGACGGTAGACACTTGATGGCGGAAGGGTTCGGCGAACCGGAGCACTTCGCTCCACTGTCGGACGGGTTTCAGTTCGATGAACCGGTGGAGGCAGGAGGGTTGTACGCGGGCGTCGTGGTTGAGAACCACGGTCCAGGCCGTGGATTCGGTGCTGGCCCAAAGCCGTACCGTGGCAGGCGGCTCGAAGAACAGCGATCGGTTCAAATTTCGCTCGGTGAGTGAGGCCAT
>JAPLUH010000044.1 GCA_026397675.1 Verrucomicrobiota bacterium | reverse complement strand
CCGGGCTTCAAACGGGAAGAAACGGTTTCGAGCCTCCAAATGGTCAACCGACTCCACGAAGCCGGCGTGCTGACCATCCCCAGCGGCACACAAATTGTCCGACTCCTGCCGGCGCTCAACTTGTCGCGGACCCAGGCCGAGGAAGGACTGCAACTCATCGAGAAGGTGGTCCAGAGCGTGGCTTGAGAAAGGTTGGCCTCCAACTGGGTCACGCGGTTAGGCTCCGAGAGAGTCCATGAGCCAACCCCTGATCCTCGGCCGATTTTCTGTCGGCATCGGCGACCGATTTGCCCACCAAGCGCAGGCCCAACTGCGCGCCTGCCAACTCGCCTTAGAACAGGGTGTCGAAATCATTCCAGTCTGGAACAAATCCAACCGGGAACACTCCATCATCGGTTCCGAGCCTGCGGCCACGCGTGCCGCCGCCGATGCCGCCGTGAAGGCCCTCGGCTGGAAAGCTCCGCACTTCCTGGATGCCGATCACATCCGCCTGGAAACAGTGGGACGCTTCTTGCCGCACTGCGATTTCTACACCATCGATGTGGCCGATTTCATTGGTCAGCCGGCCGCACCCGAGGCAGTCGAATCCTTCCTGGAACGGCATCCCGAGTTGATCGGAACCCAAGTCGTACCGGGTATTGCCGAACCGCTGGTCACAACTCGCGAAGACATCCGGCACATCGCCGCCCAATTCCTCAAGGCCACCCAAGAAGCCGGGACGCTGTATCGGCACATCGCCGCGGCCAAGGGCGCGGGGCGCTTCATCACCGAAGTGTCCATGGATGAAACCGATGCGCCGCAAACCCCGCCGGCCTTAATGGTCATCCTAGCAGCGCTGGCTGAGGCCGGCGTGCCGGTGCAAACCATCGCGCCGAAATTCACCGGCCGCTTCAACAAGGGCGTGGATTATGTCGGTGATGTGGCCCAGTTCGAGCGGGAGTTCAACGACGACTTGGCCGTTATCGCAGAAGCCATCCGGCGCTATGGACTGCCGGCCGAACTCAAGCTCAGCGTCCACTCGGGCAGCGACAAGTTCTCCCTTTACGGGCCCATCGCCCGAGCGGTCCGCCGCACCGGGGCCGGCCTGCACCTGAAGACTGCGGGCACCACCTGGCTCGAAGAAGTCATCGGCCTGGCCGAGGCCGGCGGTGACGGGCTGGAGTTGGCCAAAGAATTGTACGCGGCCGCGTTGGAGCACATCGACGAGCTGTGTGCTCCGTACGCCACGGTGATCGACATCGACCGGTCCCGACTCCCGGGCGCCGCGGAAGTTGCTGGATGGACTTCCGCGCAGTTCACTGGGGCGCTGCGGCATGATCCGAAGCACCCGGACTTCAATCCCAGCCTGCGCCAGTTGCTGCACGTGGGCTTCAAGATCGCCGCCAAGAAGGGCGACCGCTACTTGCAGGCGCTGCGCACGCATGAGGCGTTCGTAGCCCGCAATGTGACCGACAACTTGTTTTCGCGGCACATCCGCCCCCTTTTCCTCGACTGACCACTCCCCCACCGTTTTTCTAAAGATCACCTGAGCCTCTTTTCCAAAATGAAACCCTCCCTGGCTTTGCTC
>JAPLUH010000004.1 GCA_026397675.1 Verrucomicrobiota bacterium | reverse complement strand
CGCATGCTTGCGGGAAAGGGTTTGAACGGATCTATGCCCAGCGGTCATTCCGCCATTTGGGCTGGGGCGGCCCTAGTGGCTGCGGCCTATTACCCGCGCTCACGGAAGGTGATGTTCCCTTTGGCTGCGGGCGTCGGGATTTCTCGGATGTATGTCGGCGTTCACTACCCGAGCGACGTTTTGGCGGGTTGGGCCTGGGGCGCCGTCTATGGGTGGTGTTTGCCAAGGCTCTTCGAGGCGGCGTGGCGAACCGTGGGGTCCCGATGGTTTCCTCTCTGGCACCAGCGCGTTCCGTCGTTGCTTCGGGTGGATGAGATACCCATTTCGCTGGGCGCCGCGGGCAGCGCTGCCGAGCTCGACGGCCATTGGCGACGCCTAACCTGGATAACCATCGGCGGGCTCTTGGCCGCCCGCTTGGGATACCTGGCTTCGGCCGTCATCGAATTGTCCGAAGACGAGGCCTACCAGTGGCTCTGGTCCAAGCACCCGGATCTCTCCTACTACAGCAAACCTCCGTTCATCGCCTATGCGCAGTGGATTGGGACCCATTTGTGGGGCGACCGTGAGTTGGGAGTGCGATTCCTGGCTCCGGTGCTGTCGGCAGCGACCGCGTGGGGATTGTCCGGGTTTGTGGCGCGGTTGGCGGGATGGCGCGCCGGTTTCTTCCTGGTGGCCGTGCTCACCTCCATACCGTTGCTGTCCGTCGGATCCATCATCCTGACTGTGGATGCCCTGACCGTGGCCTTTTGGACCTTGGCCATGGTCGCCGGTTGGAAGGCCCTCGAGAAGGATTGCACGGGTTGGTGGGCCGTGACCGGTGTGGGGTTGATGGGAACCTTCCTGAGCAAGTACTTCTCGCCCTTCCTCATCGCGGGTTTCGCTGCGTTTTTCTGGATCCATCCGCCGGCGCGCAGACACCTGCGGCGTCCGGGTCCTTGGTTGGCGTTAGCCATGAATGCGGTTGCGATCTTGCCGGTGATTTTTTGGAATAGTCGCAACGGTTGGATCACCGTGACCCACCTCCAGCAGCGGGGCAGCTTGGATCAACCGTGGAGTTTCCGGCCGCAGTTCCTGCCCGAATTCATCGCAGCCACCTTGGGTCTCATGAATCCGGTGTTCTTGGTGGGGGTCGTTCTGGCGCTCGTGGGTTTCTGGCGACTGCGACGCAAGCCAGCGGCAACGGACGCACCGATGGATGAGAACCGTTCGCTGGCCTTGCGGTACGTGCTGTGTTTTGGCCTGCCGGTTTTCCTCTTTTATTTGGCCTACACGCTTCGGTCCCGAGTCCAGCCCAACTGGGTGGCTACCACCTTTGCGCCCTTGGCCGTGTTCGCGGTCCTCTGGTGGGACTCCCGCCATCGGGCCGGGAGCCGGACTGGCCTCAGGCTCCTTCGCGGGGGTGTGGGTGTGGGGTTGCCGCTGGTGGTATTGCTGCACGAAACGAACCTGATACTGAAGCTGAGCGGACATTCACTGCCGATGACTATCGAGCCTTTGGTGCGGGTGCGGGGCTATCGAGAGGCGGCTGCGGTGGTGCGTACCGAGCGGGACCAACTCCTGAAAGAAGGTCATCCCGTGATGGTGGTGACTGATCATTATGGCTGGGCGGGCGAGCTGAGTTTCTACATGGATGGTCCTGCACCCGTGGTGGCCAAGACTCCGACGGTGACCGTTTTGGAGTCTGAACGGCCCATCAATCAAATTTGGTTCTGGCCGGAATACCGGTATTCCGGGCGGCCCGGGCTCACGGTTTTGTACGTTCACCCCGAAGGGCGCACCGGGTTGGGTGCTTCGTGGGCGGCGGGGTTTGAAAGCGTCACGGATCTCGGGGTTCGTGATGTTGAAGTTCGAGGGCGTGTTTTTCATCGCCTCCACCTGTACGCGTGCCGCAATCAACGGTGAACCCATCACCGGATCCATCATGTCTCGTAGTCCAATTCTGGCCCGTGGCCGACTATGATTTGCGGTCGACTCTAGAATGCGGTCAGGCGTTCCGTTGGATCCGTTCTGGGGCAGG
>JAPLUH010000148.1 GCA_026397675.1 Verrucomicrobiota bacterium | reverse complement strand
CGCGGTAGCCGGCCAAGGCCTCCAAGGATCCGCCGCGGACTTCGATTTGACGGGCTAGAAATTGGTCGACATGCGCCTGATTCAGACCGGTTTTGACCGCAAAAACCACCATGTGAGAGCAGTCGGCCGGTTGGGATTGTCCCCAAGAATGGGGCACCAGCTGGGCTTTGACCTGGGGATCGGTGACCACCACAAATTTCCATGGCTGCAGGCCGAAGCTCGAAGGAGCTAGGACGAGGGCTGTTTCGAGGGTGTTCCAGAGTTCGGCCGGGATGAGGGCCGAGGCGTTGAATTTCTTGGTGGCGTAGCGCCAATTCAAGGCAGCGAGGAGTTGATCAGAGGATAGGGTCGTCATGACGTGGCCGTTAGAGTGGCTTCACCGGATCCGGTCGGCAACTCGGAGTCCACAGGTTGAGGTATCGGTGGGCTTTGGAATGAGGCTTCCAAGCTTGGGGCCTTCCCCGGCTCCCGGCGGATCGAGGGCGGTCTCATCGGAGTCGTGTGGTTCTGCAGAAGTGCTTCAGCCTGATGGAACGTGTGCGGGGTCCGAGATCCGCGACAAAAAAGCCCGGGAAGGACGAACCTTCCCGGGCTGTAAGAAACCGTTTCCGCTCGATTACTTGATGCTGCGGAAGAACAGGGTGCCGCCGGTTGGGGCGGGCACCGCGTAGGGACTCGTCGCGCCGGTCACGTTCGAGAACGGTCCGGTCAGCGAGGTAGACAACTGCAGGCTGCCCGTGAAGGTGACTGTGATCACGTCGGCGGTGCGGCTGAGCGAGAGCGTCGGGCGCGGAGGAGTGACCTTCACGTCGGCGCTGGAGACCATCTTGCCCGGGACACCCGCCATCAGACGGTAGGTCGCGGAGATGTCCGAAGGGGTAGTCGGGAAGAACCGGTACGAGGTGCCGGTCGCGTTGGCGATGTCCACGAAGCCCGAGCCGTCGTTGCGCTGCCATTGGTAGCTGAACGAGGTGGCCACACCTTGGCGGGTCACCTTGGCGGTGCCGTCGAAGGTCACCGCGGTGGGCGGCGAGCTGACGGCCAACTTCACTTCCTTGATTTGCCAACTCGGGGTGCTGGCCTTGGAGCAGTCGTCCCAGCCGCCCAGGAACTGGACCACAATCTTGTCGCCCTTGGTAAAGGTGCCAAGGATCGCGGTGCTGGTAATGAAGCTGCCAGCCGCATAGCCTGCAGAATCCGCATTGAAGGCGCGCAGCCCCTTGAGCACACCGCTGCCCTGGATCACGCCGTTGGCATAGCCATTGGCCGTGAAGTTGTCGCCCGGAACTACGGTAAAGGCCCCACCGTTGACGCTGACGAGCACTTGGCCGCCATCCCAGAAGTCACCTTCGAAGGAATAGCGGTGCGAGAAGTTCAGGGTCACAGCCAGAGACTCCGGAACCGTATAGGTTGCCGTATTCAGGCGGGTGTTGTAGGGGCCGCCGCAGCCGTCGACGGAACCGTCGGCCGACCAGATGCCATTGGCCGGGTCATACACCCAGGGGCCCGGAGGCTCAGGGGTGGTGTTGGTGACCGTGAAGCCGCCGTCGCTCGAGGTGAAGGCCTGAGTCAGGAAGTTGACCGCAGAGGTAGAAAGAGCGCCCTCTTGATTGGTCGGCTGCTTGGTGAATTCCACTTCGGCATTCGTATCCACGTAGGTGGACAGGTACTTGCCCTCGATGGGGGCCAATGCGGCCGATGCAGTGGTATCGGTGGACTTGCGCCAAGCCACCTTGAGCCAGTCGCCGCCGCCGCCTTCCTTGAGCAGCGTCAGGATGGCGTACTTTTTGCCGGCCTGCAGATTGATCGGTGCGGCCGTGGTTTGCGGGGATCCGGATTCGGGCTCCAGGAAGCCTTTGCAGCAAGCGGGTTCGTTGACGATCGGGGTGTCGGTGGCCGGGTTGGGCATCGTTTCGTTCGCGCTGAGATAAACGCGGGAAGCATCATCGGAGGCCACGAAGAAGTAGTAG
>JAPLUH010000255.1 GCA_026397675.1 Verrucomicrobiota bacterium | reverse complement strand
GAGGAGTCTTCACGCCGGCGGCCCGCAGGAGTGTCGGCATTAGGTCGAGGCTCGACACGGCGTGAGTTTCATCGCGCTGGGGTTTCACACGACCCGGCCACCCGATGAGGATGGGGGTGCGCAGTCCGCCGTCGTAGGGGCTTTGCTTGGAGCGAGGGGCAAAGCGTCCGGTTTGCGGATCGGTGATCCATCCATTGTCGGTGACGAAGACGACCAGGGTGTGCTCCGCCGAGCCCCGCTTCTCCAAGAACTCCAAGAGTTGGCCGCAAGTGTCGTCGAACCATTCGACCATGCCTCGGTAGTTTGCGATCGGCAGCGACGGCGCTGTCCCGCGGTGCCGGGCCAAAAACCGCTCCGGGGGCGTGTGGGGGTCGTGCGGCATCATGGGGGCGTACCAGACCATCCACGGTCGGTTCTCTTGTTCGGCGAGGGTCACGAAGTCTTCGATGGGCTTCATCGTGACCCGGCCTATGTCTAGGCCAGCGTCTCCATGCCGGTCGCCTCGGGTCATTCCGTGGGTGAAGCCGCCTCGCGAATAGTGGTTCTGCCACCACTTGCCACTCTGGAAGCTCAGGTACCCCTGGTCGCGGAGGATTCGGGGTAGGGTGGGGGTTTGCTCAAGGAACGACGACAGTCGCTCGCGCCCGGCCCGGTAGACGTCGCTGCGGTAGAAGTCCGCCGAAGGCTGGCCGGGCGGTCTGGCAGGATCGTTGCAGACGACGCCATGCTGGTGTGGGTATCGGCCGGTGATGAGTGAGGCGAGGCTGGGGCAACACAAGCTCGACGGAACGTACCCCCGCGTGAAGCACAGCGAACGGGCCGCCAGACGGTCGAGGTGGGGTGTGCGGATCGTGGGATGCCCCATGAAGCCGTGGTCCGTCCAAGCCTGGTCGTCGGAGACGATGAGCAGGATGTTGGGTCGCTTCGGAGCGGGAGAGGCCGAAGCCTCGAAGAGGGCGGACAGGAGCCCGCTCAAAAGGAGGAACGTGGAGACCGTGGCCCGGAGGTTCTGCCAAATTGAACCGAACCCAATGCTGCGTGGTTGAATCCGCTTAATGGGGCGCTCAGTGCAATGGGGACACGGGGCGAGGGGCATCAAGGAACACTGCCGTGGACCCCGTGGCCCAGCCAGTGGGAATTGGTCAGGTGATGCCCACCGTTCGGTCGCCGTCGAACCTCGAGCGGTGTCAGCGTCCGCAGAGGCAGGTGATCACGGGTTCCGGGGCGACGGAAATACCTACTCGTGACAACGTCGGCTCGATGCCAGCGAGGAACTCTTCGGCGAGGCCCCGAGAGGCGGGCATGAGGCATCGCTCATGGCGGTGAATCGTGCTCCCTGGAGGAACTGTGCGGAGAGCGGCTTCGAATTCGGCGAGTGAACCACACGAGATGATGCGCCGCTCCGACCGGAACCCCACGGAGACCGAAGGGATGGGGTGTTCGTCGTCCCCGGCATTGACCACCAAGAACCCATAGTCGGTGGTCAGTGCAATGGGCACGCGGTGGAATCCGTTGTCGACGGCCGCCAAAATGAGCGCGGTTGATGGGTCTGCCGCTGCTTGGGTTGTCGGGCTCTGGGGAGCGAGTGTTTTTGTACTGCCAGATGAATCGCAGCCCTCGGTCAGTAGGCTGAGTAAGACCACAATTTGGCAGGCTCGGATGCTGCCACGGTGGGCACCTCGGTAGATCCTGCTCAACTGCGGGAAGGTCATGGGAGTGATGCGCTTGAGGTTGGGGAACTCTGGACTCGCAGGAAATGTGAAAAATCTTGGGGGACAGGTCTTGGGTGACGGGCTTCGCGGGAACGGTCCTGCACGCGCAGGGAAGCTCGGTGGAGGGCGTTGCTTTCGCGCTGTGCGCGAGGGGTTTTTGGTGATCGCTTCCGATGCTTGCTTCGGCCCGTTCCCGCTGCTGGCGTGGGGTGATGGGTTTGGGGGATGATGGGCATTTCCAATGTGGGCCTTCGATGGTAGTTTTTCTGGGTGTCCACTGTCTTTCCATCGATGGGTTGCTGGCTAAGCACCGTCCTTGCCCTTGGGGGACTGATTCTAGGGACCGGTCAGGTGATGGCTTTAGGGCCGGATTTCACTCGTTCGGTGCGTCCCATTTTGGCCGCTAAGTGCTACGCGTGCCATGGCCCGGACGCCGAGGCCCGTAAGGCGGGGTTGCGCTTGGACACGGTGGAGGGTGCGACGAGTCCGTTGAAATCGGGTGGGGTTGCGATTGTGCCAGGTAAGCCGTCTTCCAGCCCGCTGCTGGCTCGGGTGGTGCATTCCGATCCCGGCGAACGCATGCCGCCGAAGGGGGAGCCGTTGACCTCGGACGAGGTGCGTACTCTGGAACAGTGGATTACCGCCGGTGCTGGCTATGCTGAGCCCTGGGCGTTCCGCGCTCTTCAAGACCCTCCGTTGCCCTCCGTTCGTGACGGGCAGTGGTGCTGGGGTGGGATCGACGCCTTCGTTCTCGCCAACCGCGAGGCGGCACGTCTGCCGGCTCCGGCGCGGGACATCGATCACGCGGCGTTGCTCCGTCGGTTGTCGTATGACTTGCGGGGGTTGCCGCCGACGACGGAAGAGGTGCGGATCTTTTTAGCCGATCCCACTCCCGAACACTATGCGCGCTGGGTGGAGCGGTATTTGGCAGACCCGGCTTTCGGCGAGCGCTGGGGGCGTCATTGGCTAGACCTCGCCCGCTTTGCTGAGACCATGGCCCATGAGTTTGATTTCGATATTCCCTATGCCTGGCGCTATCGGGATTACGTGGTCGAGGCTTTCAATGCCGACTTGCCGCTAGCTCGATTCGTGGCCGAGCAGGTGGCCGGTGACTTGTTGCCGCCGCGGCCGGGTTTGGGGCTTCCCAATGCCGCACCCATCGGGACGGCCTGGTGGTTCCTGGGGCCTGCCACCCATTCCCCTGTCGATGTCCGTCAGGATGAGGCCGATCGATTGGCCGGGGCGGTGGATGTGGCGGGGCGGAGCCTCTTCGGGTTGTCGATCGCGTGTGCTCGGTGTCACGACCACAAGTTTGATCCCATTCCTACCCGCGATTTTTATGCCTTGTCGGGCGTGGCCCGGAACACGCGACGCATTGAGGGGTTCCTCGATGCCGATGCGCAGACTTCGGGCCGCGCGTTGGCGGCTCAGAAGTCTTTGGCGGCGGTGGCTCAAATGTCCGGTGTCTCCGGAGTAACTCGTGCGACCCAGGCTGTGGGCGTCACGGTGCTGGATGACGTGGCTCAGGGCGGTGCGGGGTGGTCCCGCAGCGGACACGCGTTTGATGCCTCGGGTTCTCAGTTGGCTCTCACGACGGCTGGGGAGCTTCGGGTTGCGGAGACGGGCACTCTCGACAGCGCGCGCCTTGCGTTGCCGCTGGCCGGCAGCGCTCGTTCGGCCGATTTCACCATCCAAAAACGCTATTTTCACGTCCGGTTGCGGGGTAGCGATGCCGCCTTCCGGGCCGTGGTGGACAACTACTGGCTCGATAAGCATGTGGGCCTGCTCTTCGAAGGGTTCCGTCGTCGACTCGGGCGCGTCGAAGGGGTTGAGGCCCAAAAAGACCCGCGAGAGATGGCTTGGCGCATCGAGACCTTCGATTTTTCTCGGTATGCCGGGGAACGCGTTCACTTCGAGGTGCAGGATGACGGCCCGGGTTGGATCGAGGTCGATACGATTCTTACGAGCGATGCGCCCACGCCGCCCCCCTCCGAACAGTGGGATGCTGACGGTTTGGCCAGCGGGCTGAACGCAGCGGCGCCTGGCTTAGGCGAGGCACGCCGGCGCGTTGTTGAGGCTCGGGATGCGTTGTTGGCCTGTGCTCCGCCTATTCGTGCATTGGTGGCCGATGAGGGAGGTTCGTTGGACGAGTCGATTCACCTTCGCGGTGCGGCTCACCGCCCGGGCGAGGCCGCTCCGCTGGCGCGATTGTCTTTGCTGGGTGCCCGTGACAAGGAACCTGTGGTGGGCAGTGGTCGCCGGGCGTTGGTGGCAGCACTCACCGATCCGCGTCGCCCGTTCTTGTGGCGAACCACCGCCAACCGAATTTGGCTCAAGATGTTCGGGCGCGGTATCGTTGAAACGCCCGATGATTTCGGACAACTCGGTGGCACGCCCTGGAGCCCGGAATTGCTCGACCACTTGGCGTCTCGGTTGGGTCGAGGCCACACCTTCAAGCAGCTCATTCGGGATATCGCTCTGTCCCATGCCTATCGGGCTGCGGCCGATCCCGGCGAGACCCCGGCCGAAGTTTGGTCGCCGCTGCCGGTCCGCCGCCTCGATGCCGAGGAAATTCGGGATGCCATGCTGGCCGCCTCCGGCACCCTCGACCGCACGTCAGGAGGTGTCAGCGTTCCGGCCCGCCTGACCGAGCACATGCAAGGGCGCGGCCGACCTGGGAAGTCTGGGCCGATCGATGGGGCCCGTCGTCGCAGTGTGTACCTCGAGACGCGGCGCAATTTTCTCGATCCTTTTTTGCAGGCCTTCGACCAACCGTCCCCGGCCAGCACTTGCGGTCGTCGCCATGCCTCTAATGTGCCCGCACAATCCCTGGCCCTGATGAATAGCGAGTTGGTTCATCTGATGGCCCGGCGGTGGGCAGAAACACTCCTCCCAGAGGGTGCTGCTTCCAGCACTGCTTCCGCCGATGTAGATCGAGCGCGCATCGAAACGCTTTGGCTCTCAGCCTTCTCCCGATGGCCGCGAGCAGATGAGGTTCGCATGGCCCTGGAGTTCTTGGACTCCGAGCGGTCTGCGTCTTCGGATACGGCGCCGTTGGCCCGCGAGCGGTCGGCCTACGCGGCCTTGAATCACGCGCTCTTCGTCTCCAAAGAATTTGTTTTCCTCCGATGAACACGCCCCGGACTCACCATTGCGGCCGGTTTCACTCCACGCCCATGAGCCGCCGCGACATGCTGGCGGCTTCCAGCGGAGGGTTTGGTTTATTGGCATTGGCCGGTTTGTTCGGGCCAACGGGCGCCGCGTCGGGTGCCGGGTCGGAAGGTGCTGGTCGCTCACCGCGTGATTCAGGGGTTTTGGCTTCGACTCATTCCCGGGCGCGGGCTCGCAGTGTGATCTTTCTCTATCAGGACGGGGGTCCATCGCAAATGGACACCTTCGATCCGAAGCCGCGTTTGGCCGATTACCACGGAAAGCCGTTTCCGATGGCGATGGCGCCCACGCAATTCAACAACAACGGCAACACGCTGGCCTCGCCTTGGAAGTTTAGCCAACACGGGCAATCGGGCATTCCGATCTCAGAGCTGTTTCCGAATCTCGGGCGGGTGGCTGATGAATTGTGCGTGGTTCGCTCGATGACCAGCGAGTTCAGTGAACACACCAACGCTAATTATTTCCTGCACACGGGCTCAGGGATTCCTGGGCGGCCGTCCATGGGAGCCTGGATGTCCTATGGTCTAGGTAGTGAAAACAACAACCTGCCCGGCTTTGTCGTCGTGGAAGGTGGGCTGGTTCCCCCGGGAGGGTTGGATTGTTTTTCTGCCGGATTCCTGCCGGCGCGGCATCAGGGATCTATCTTGCGCCCGCGGGGTGAGGCCATCGCCGACGCCACTCCCCGGGAATCCGAGTTGGTTCAGCGACGCAAGCGTCAACTCATCGGGCGCTTGGATTCGGCCTTCGCCCATGACACCGGAGCCGAGGCCATCGAGAGTGCGATTGCTAATCACGAATTGGCCTACCGCATGCAATCCGCAGTTCCTGAACTGGCGGCGCTCGATGGGGAGAGTGTTGAGACAAAAGCGCTCTACGGATTCGATAGCCCGTTTGAGCCGACCCGGATTTATGCCCGCGAATGTTGTCTGGCGCGCCGGTTGGTGGAACGGGGCGTCCGGTTCATCGAGGTCACTTGCCCTCGGACCATCGGTGACCGCTGGGATCAGCACGGTGATCTGAAGGCCGGTCACGAAGCCAATGCCCGGGCGGTCGATCAACCCATCACGGCGCTGATCTTGGATCTCAAGCGGCGCGGCCTATTGGAATCGACGCTGCTCGTGTGGTCCGGTGAATTTGGGCGGACCCCCTTCGCTCAGGGATCCAACGGTCGCGACCACAATCCCTTTGGATTCTCGGTGTGGATGGCCGGCGGCGGGATCCGTGGTGGCAATATCATCGGCGCCACGGACGAGTTCGGTTACCGGTCGGTGGACAAGATCTGCCGAGTGCATGATCTCCATGCCACCGTATTGCATCAGATGGGAGTGGATCATCGTCGCCTGACCTTCCGCTCGGGCGGGCGAGATCATCGCCTCACCGATGTCCATGGAGAGCTGATCGAGGGTGCGATCGGTTGAAGCGGCTGGCGATATTCCTGAGATGCCGTGGGGCGTTGAGGTGCTGAGAGCGCGGTGCGAGGACGCTCATCGAGACCAGGCCCGAACCGTCTGCCAGGCGATGGATTGCAGGAACGAGGCCTCGTCCGCAGACACCCCGTCGGGTCGGTAGGGTAGTCCTTCTGGAGAAACGCCAAAGAGGGTCACGTAGTGGACGCAGGCGGCCAGATAGGTTCCGTGCACGGTTTCGTGCTCCCGATCCTTGCCCAGCATAGCGAGTTGGGGACGGGCTTCCAGCGAACGCCGGAAGGCCAATCCCACCGGTGCGACAGGCGCATTCAGTTCCACTCCCAGAGTTCTGTGGGCAATAGCAATTTGCTCGAGAGAGATCCAGCCGAGGCGTTCGTAGGGCCAGGCCATGAAGAGCACCGAGCGTCCGCCATGGGATCGAATTTCTTGATCGAAGCGTCGGGCGTATTCTTCGAAGGCAGTGATGCTGTGCTCGGTGAGTTCCGGGATGTCGTCTTGCAGGATAACTCGGTCGTAGTGTCCTTGCTGGATGCGTTCATGTACCGCGGGCAATCCGTGGAGGATACGAAGCGTGGCGCCTCCTTGCGTGGCACGATCGGCCACGAGGATGCGAGGAGGGTTTGCGGATGCGGCCAGCAGACGGACGTGGTTTTCGAGGCCGCCGTTGTAGTAGGTCAGGCTATTGCCCACGAAGAGGAGTCGCATGGGAGGCGTCGGGGAGGATGGGGTGACGGGATATTTGTGAGAAAGGCAGCCGGTCAGGAGCCACATCAGGACACCCACCCAACCACACCGCAGACGCGTCATAGGCCAAACGCTAGGCAGCGGGAGTGAGGCGGTGCAAGATCGCTCCAATGGGCGTGCACACTGCCGCCTCAATACGGATTCGAACCATGGTCAGTATCAAGCTCGCTCAAGAGGTGTCGGAGTTGGAGGGCATCCTCGCGTTGCAACGGCGCAACTTGAAGCGGTGTCTGAGCGAGTCCGAAGCCGAAGAGCAGGGGTTCTTGATCGCCGAATACGATTTGGACTACCTCCGGCAAATGCAGGAACAGCGACCTTCGGTGATCGCCGTGGACGACGGTCGGGTGGTGGGTTACGCGCTGGTGGTCACTCGGGAGGTGCGGGCGGGGCTGCCGTTTATCTCGGACTTGTTCGATGAAATCGACCGGATCTCCTATCGAGGATCGCTGCTAGCCGGAACGGATTACGTGGTGGTGGGGCAATTGTGTGTCGACAAGGACTACCGAGGGCAGGGGTTGGTGGGCCGGTTATATGCCTTTTTTCGTGCATCGTTAGAGGAGCGCTATCAGTGCGGGGTGACCGACATCGCGCGGGCCAATCGTCGTTCGCTCAAGGCGCACCAGAAGGTGGGTTTCGAGGTCATCCACGCCATTGAATACGAAGGCCTGACTTGGGATGTGGTGCTGTGGGATTGGTCGGAATCGGGGCGGTAACGGCGCGGGCACGGGTGGGGCACTGGGATGTCGATGGTATGCGGTGCCCCCACGGGGCACGGGTGAGGGATGGATGCGGCCTGTCGGGATTGGACGGGACAGGTGAAGATCTTTCAGGGAGGGTTTTTTACTAGATGAGACCGCGAAAATTGAGTGCCTGGGGATGGGTGGGTGCCGTGGTGATGAGCCTGCTAGTTCTGCAGGCCGAGGAACCCAAGAACAGTGACCTGGATGTCATTCGCGACGAATCCAAGGTGCCTCCCTACCAGTTGCCGCCGGTGCTCGTTTCGGCCGAGGGTCGACCCATCACCACGGCGCAGGAGTGGTTTCAGGTTCGACGCCCTCAACTCATCGCGCTCTTCGGGAACCTGATTTATGGCGTCGTGCCGAAACCGGAAGTGCCAGTTCAGGTTCAGACTGAAATTCTCAAGGTCGACCGGCAATTCATGGGTGGAAAGGCTACCCGAAAAGATGTCCGGCTTCGCTTCCACAATGCAAAGGGAGAGGTGGATTTGCGGATCCTCGTCATCACACCCAATGGCAGCGGTAAGCCGGCTCC
>JAPLUH010000174.1 GCA_026397675.1 Verrucomicrobiota bacterium | reverse complement strand
GACCGAGATGACCGCGACCGGGATGGACGCACTCACCGTGAGACCCACCTTGAGGGCCAAGTAGAGCGAAGAAGCCCCGAAAATAATCCCCAACAACGAACCCACAATCACGGAGCGAGCAGTGAATTCCCGCAGTCGAGTGACCGCGGGTATATACGGAGTGAAGGGAGGGTTGGGCTGAGCCATAGGCGGAGGGTACAACCCTCGGTAAATTTTCCCAGAGGATCGTCATGAAGCCCTGAGCCCGCGCACCGGGGCGCTGTCACAACGATGTCACTCTCCGCAACAAACTGAACAATTGCCCCGCAGACTCACCGGGCTTTTGATCACGTGGTATCCGATCCTGCATGAATCCTCGGCGCCACTTCCTGAAGTCCCTAGTGACGGCTCCCGCCGTCTCCGCCTTGGCTGCCGCTCAGGCGCACGCCGCAACCGCTTCTCCGAAAACCGTCCTCTCCGGAAAGCGCCCCCTGGCCTCGGGCACCCCGCGGCGCATCATCCACATGGTGGTCGATGGGATGAGCTCCGGAATCCTCGCCTGCGCCAACCAGTATTCGGAGCATGTCCGAGGACGTCCCCTAACCTGGTTTCGCCTCATCGATCAACCCTCGACCCGGCAGGCGGTCATGAACGTGCGGTCGCAAAACTCGCTGGTCACCGATTCATCGGCCTCGTCCTGCGCCTGGGGCAGCGGCGTGCGCATTCCCAACGGCAAGGTCAACCAGACAAGCAAGGGAGAGAAGTTAGTCACCCTCTACGAACTCCTCGGACAAGCGGGCTGGAAGCGGGGCTTGGTGACCACCACCGAAATTACCCACGCCACGCCGGCCGGATTCATCGCCTGCGTCAGCGCCCGGGGGAGCGGTGATGATATTGCCACCCAGTATTTCGAGCGCCGGATCGACCTGGCCCTCGGCGGCGCGAGCAATCATTTCCGGGCCGATAAGCGCAAAGACAAACGCGATTTGCTCGGAGACTTCCGCCGCCTCGAATACGCCGTGCTCCGGTCCCCCTCGGACCTGGCCTCAGCCCCGCGCGACCAGCGTTGGTTGGGAGTATTCTCCGAAGGCCATATCCCCTACGTCGTGGATCAACTGGGTGGCCTCACGAAAATCGCCCCTACCCCCTCGCTGGCCGCGATGACCCGGGCCGCACTCCGACGGTTCACGCACGAGGAGCGGTTCATCCTTCAGGTCGAAGGCGGCCGGGTGGACCACGGTTGCCACAGCAACGACGCCGCGGCGGCCGTCCACGAGATGATCGCCTTCGATCAAGCCATCGAAGTCTGCCTCGAGTTCCAGAAGGACCACCCCGACACCTTCATTCTCATTACCACCGACCACGCCACGGCCAACCCCGGACTCAACGGACTCGGCGAGACCTACGAAAAGACCAACGCCGCCTTCCACAATTTGACGAAGGTGCGTCAATCCGTCGGCGAGATCCTGAACCGACTGCGCACCGCCGAGAACCGCACACAGGCCGCGGCGCGCCTCCAGGAATCCACCGGCTACGCGGCCAGCACCCGACGGATGGAAACGCTCGAACCCTTCCTCAAGAAGAAAGGCTACGCGCTGTTCGACGCCTTTAACTCAGACACCTGCGCGCTGGGCCAAGTCTTGGCCAACCACACCGGCATCGCCTTCACTAGCGGTAATCACACCTCCGATTACGTGCCCGTGCTAGCCATGGGACCGGGATCTGACCGAATCGAGGGATTCATCCAGAACACCGAACTCTTCGGCCACTACCTCGATTTCGCCGGGCTCTCCTTCCG
>JAPLUH010000414.1 GCA_026397675.1 Verrucomicrobiota bacterium | reverse complement strand
CCTCCGGACCCTCAGCCACCAACTCCAGAAACAGTCCGAAGGAGTAGAACTGCGAGCACAGTTCATCACTGGAAGTGTCACCCTTCCATTCAAAGCGACCGTCTTGCGTGTCGTGCCACTCCGCCGCATAGCCGCCAGAACCGTGGTCGGCTTGATGACCGACCTCCCCCTTGGCCCAAACCGAACGCGCCGGGAATCCGGAAATGCCCGTCAGTCCCTCAAGCCACCGGAGCGCATGGAAGGTGTTGGTGGCTTCCCGACGCGCGGCGGGATCGCGAGTCACGGCGTACCGGTACACTTGCGCGGCCAAATAATTACCACTGTAGCCGCCATCATTGTCGCTGACTTCCCGGACAAAACGTTTTCGCGACGGATCCCATTCTAACTTATGAACGAAGCCCAAGCGCTTCTGTCCCCACTCCTCGAGGTGCCGTTCGTAGTAGGCCGCTTTCTTGGCCAAGGTATAGGGCCGGTACTCGATGACTCCCAAGCCTCCGGGCGTGGCGAGATAGACGGTTTGACCTGCCACGGCGATGGCAGAAACCCGCTCGTCCGGAAGCCAACGACGGCCCGAAAAATAATCGAATCGCCCGTTCACTTGGCGGATCGCGCCGCGGGATGTGCCAATCCACAAATCATTGGTAAACCCGGCAGCCAAACAGAGAGTGTCCTCGAACGGAAGCCCCTGCTCACCGCGAACCGAGGTCATGGACATGCCTCGCAGCACTCCCAACCCACGATCGGTGGCCACCACCAAGGTCGGCCCATGGCTCAGCGCATCGCGAGTGGTCTTGGATGGAATGGAGCCCCAGTCCCAGCCCAAATCAGACGGCCAAGTGTAAGCGTCTTCGCCTCCAAAACGGCCACGGCTGTAGGGACTGATTCTCCCCGATCCCACGACGTAAATCAGGTCCTGGTGGGCTACCAGACGTTGGATTTCAAAGCGGGCCTTAGCTTCGGAAAAGGATTCGAGCGCGTGGCCTTGGACGCGCAGCAGTCGGGAGCCCACCGAGGCGAGAACCTCTCCGCGGAACTCTTGGACGTCGCTGACGGGGGACGTGCTGATTTGCCTCCAGAGGCGCGCCTCCCGAACCCAGAGGCCCGGGACACCGATGGCCCAGACCTGGTCCCGCGCCACCACCAGTCGCTGGACGGCCTGGGTCATCCCCGTGTCGAGTTCCCAATGGCGATCCTTTAATGTCATCACCCCTCGCCCGGTTCCGACCAGCACCTCACCGCGATGGGCCACCACGGCGGTCAAAGCAACTTCAGAGGGCAGCGTCCATCCCGCTTCCTGCAAGTACGGTGCGTCCGGGATAGTGGTGGCCGATCGATGAACACGCGATAACTCAGCCCCGAACAGGTTTTTTAATACGGTCAACGAGAGAACCAGCCAGCGCCAACGTGAGAGCATCGGCACATCAAGGCAGAGGGGCCGGTGGGGGCAAGTTGACAATGCGTGTACCCGATCGGTTGCCACCTGAGGAAGAACCACGTAGGGTGTCTCCATTCGATGGAAAAGTTGCTGCTCATTGATGACGAGGTGGATGTTCAATACTCCTTCCGCCGGATCTTTGACGGCTCAGATATTGAGCTTCATACCGCTTCGAGTGGTGAGGAAGGGCTCAGGCTCATTCCAACGGTGAAGCCAGACTTAGTGCTCAGCGATATCCGCATGGCGGGGCTCAACGGTCTGGAAACTTTGCGGCGCATTCGCCAACTCGATCCCCAGCTTCCGGTCATCCTCATGACGGCCTACGGCACCACGCAGACGGCCATCGAGGCCATGAAACTGGGGGCCTACGATTACCTGCTCAAGCCCTTCGATGTCCCCCGACTCAAGCAGTTGGTCGCCAATGCGCTGAAGGCGGCCCGGGACACGAGGCAGACGGTTGCCATACGCCCGCAGTTGGAGCAGCAGGACTACGAACTGGGAGTGATCGGCCGCAGCGCTCCGATGCAGGAGGTCTTTAAGCTCATCGGGCAATTGGCTGCCTCGGATGCCACCGCGTTGATCACCGGTGAAAGTGGTACCGGCAAGGAATTGGTGGCCCGCTCCATTTTCCAGAATAGCCGCCGAGCCAAAGAGCCGTTCATGGCCATCAATTGCGCAGCCATCCCGGAGAACTTGCTCGAGAGCGAACTCTTCGGTCATGAGAAGGGCGCGTTTACCGGAGCCACTGCACAGCGCCCCGGTCGCTTTGAGCAATGCCATCGAGGCACTCTTTTCTTGGATGAAATCGGCGATATGCCGCAAGCCACCCAAACCAAAATTCTTCGGGTTCTCCAGAACGGCACCTTCGAGCGGGTGGGCAGCAATACGACTCTCGTCGTCGATGTCCGGATCATCGCGGCAACCAACAAACCCTTAGAGGAGGCCGTCGCCCGCAAAGAGTTCCGAGAGGACTTGTTTTACCGTCTCAACGTGGTCCGGGTTCACATGCCGCCCCTGAAGGAGCGTCAAGGGGACATCCGCCTGCTGGTCGATTTCTTCCTACGCAAGATCGGGGGAGCTGGTGCCGCTCCCAAATCCATCGGCGAGAAGACCCTCTCGGTGCTAGAAGCTTCCCATTGGCCCGGCAATGTCCGTGAACTGGAGAATGTTTTAAGACGGGCCGTTGTGGTCTCGAAAGGGGCAGCAATCCTGGAGAACGATCTGCCACCCGAGATACTTCAATCCGTTCATTCGGTTCAGGTGTCTCGGCCGACTCCGGCGTCACCGACGTCAGCGGCCAACGTTGCTCCGGGTTTATCAACCTCTCCAGTTTCCTCCTCTTTCCCTCCCTCCGTTGAGCCGGCGCCGGCCACCAGCCTCGATCCGGTCATCACCGGTGACATCCGTCCCCTCGTGCTCCAACTCTTCCGCTGGGCCCGACTCCAAAGTGGGATCAAAGTGCTACCGGCTGTAGAACGGGAACTGGTGATTGAGGCGCTCAAAGAGACCCAAGGCAACCAGGTTCGGGCCGCCAAACTCCTAGGGATCACCCGAGCCACGCTGCGCAAGCGAGTCGACAAGTTCGGCATCCGCCGAGAACTCAGCGTGAGCTGATGATTCGCTCTTCCCTACCCGTTGACTCAGCCCTGGACGTTCGCTGAATCCTGGTTGCGCGGTAAGCCTGAAACTCTGGGCAGCAACCAAGCCGACCCGCCGGAAGTCAGCCCGAGCGAGCACGAAGCCCGCTCGGCGCCCCAATTCAAAGCCCGCAAAAACCCCTTACACCAAGGCCAAGCGTCCCTCGTCGGCATCAATGTAGTCCACGAAGGTGGTGATATCGGTGCGATGGGCTAGGCCGGATTGCTCTTTGCGCAAGGCAAGTCTGGCCCGGAGTTCGGGGTCTTCCTCAGAGCCGTAGTTCAAAATCCATTGATTGAAGGCCGCCTGCTCGGCCGGCCTGTGGACATGGGCTCGAACCCAGTCCGCCACCTGACCATCGGTGATCGTAGGACGCACGAACTCGATGAAGGCCTCGGACTCCAGCCCAGCTGCCTTCAGCCATTGAGCATCGAATCCCCGCGTCGCGAAATTCTGCTGATAGTCGGAGTGGAGTCGGCCCGCCAAGGACAGACGAATCTTATCCACGAACCGGGGCAAATACAGCCAGCCAGACATCATTTCCCGGGCACTCCGGGGATGGATCACATCATTCATAAAAGACTTACTGTTCGGTGAGCAGTTTTTCCACCTTGGCGGCCAGATCAGTGCGGGCCTCTAGGTCCCGAAGGTTTCCCTTTTTGTCCACCAACCACATGGCGGGGATGCCGCGGATACCAAATTCAGCGCCAAACTTGTTCTTCCATCCCTCACCGTCGAAGTACTGGGCCCAGCTCATCTTGTGCTTGGCAGTGAAGGCCTTCAGCGCGTCGACCTCTTCGTCGAAGCTGATGCCCACGATTTCGAAGCCCTTCGGGTGAAGCCGCTCGTAGGCGGCCACCA
>JAPLUH010000355.1 GCA_026397675.1 Verrucomicrobiota bacterium | reverse complement strand
GAACTCCTCAAGGATGCGACTGCGCACGCGGAGATGCTGGCCTTAACCATGGCCCAGGAAGCCGTCGGTGATTGGCGTCTGATCGACTGCACGCTCTACGTGACCAAAGAACCGTGTCCCATGTGTGCTGGAGCCATTGTCCATTGCCGGTTGGCTCGCGTGGTCTTCGGTGCCCCCGACGCCAAGGGAGGCGCGGCCGGGGGGGCTATGAATCTTCTGCAGTTTCCCACCCTCAATCACCGCAGTGCAATTACGCCGGGGGTCCGCGAGGAGGAATGCCGTCACATTCTCAAGAGCTTCTTCCTCGAACAACGCAACCGGAAGGAGCGTCCGGTAAACCCCTCGGATTCATGAAGTTGGAGCGGCTGCGGTTCGTGGCAATTTTTGGGGCGTGGATCCTCTGCTGCGGCCTCGGCTTGCCGGTGGCCCGAGCCATCATCGTGTTTGGTTCAGGTGATCCGGTGCGTAATACGGCGCCCCCTTCTGGCGCCCTCGAGGCCAGTGGTTGGCATTGGCAGGGACGTTGGCAATTTGCGCTGGGAACGGTCATTGGGCCTCGCCAATTCCTCACCGCTCGCCACCTGGGTGGAGCTCCGGGCGATACGTTCGAGTTTCGCGGCCTCCACTACCGAACCGTGGCCCTGACCAACCGGCCCGGCACCGACTTCAATGTCTTCACGGTGGCGGGTCGCTTCGCGGACTTTGCGCCGTTGAACACAGGTGCCCACGAGGCGGGTCGCCCTCTGATGTTGTTTGGCCGTGGTGGACGTCGTGGGGAGGCCGTGTTGGGGCGTGGTTGGTGGGTGGGCGACTATGATGGTGTGCAGCGCTGGGGTACCAACACCGTGAAGGGTTTGGTTGGGGCTGATCAGTCGCCCGCGGGGGAGTTGCTGGTTTTTGATTTTTCCGGGTCGGCCGGTGCCGATGAAGGGATTTATTCCGGCGGCGATTCTGGCTCGGGCGCCTTCCTGCTCGACCGGGACGGTCAGTGGAAACTGGCTGGTGTGGGATACGCGGTGGAAGGGCCTTACACCTCCGACACCAACGCGCCACCGAAGTACGGTGCATTGTTTGACACGCGTGATCTCTGGGTTGGGCAACCGGGCAATCAGGAGTGGCTGCCCGACGGAGCAATGGCCACGGGGACCCGGGGCTACGTGACCCGTGTTTCGAGTCATGCGGCTTGGTTGATTCTTCAGGCTTCTGCTCAGCCGGCTGCGGGTCAACCGATCCTCGAGTCTTCTGTCGATCTTCGGAGCGTCTTCGTGGAGGAAACCGCTTACTCGATCGACGGAGATCAACGTCGCATCGAAGTGCCTGTGTCTACCGTGGCCCGTTTTTATCGCATTCGTGGTGCCTCGCGACTGCAACTTCGTTCGATCAGTGCCGAAGTCTGTACGCTGCACTTCGACTGGTGATTGGGAGAGCTCAACGCGGCGGTGGGGCGGAGGCGGGCGGTACAGGCGCTGAGTTTTGGGCGCTGGCGAGGATTTCTACGAACCGGTCTATTCGGGCACGGACGAGAGGGTCGCCTTGGGCGTGGTTGGCGTAGATCGCGAAAACGAGTTCTTCACCGGTGGCCGTAATCACATAGCCGCCCAGTGCGTGGACGCCGCGCAGGCTGCCGGTTTTGGCCCGTACGGCGCGATGGGCATGGCCCGTCTTGAAACGGTGTTTGAGCGTTCCGTCCACGCCGCCCAGGGGTAGGCTTTCGTTCCATGCTTTCTGCTGAGGGTGGGCAGCCATGAAGCGCAACAATGCCACGGTGGCGGCCGGCGTGACGCGGTTGGTTCGTGACAGCCCAGATCCCTCTTCGAGTCGCACGGAGTCGTTGGTGATTCCGGCCCGGGTGAGGAATTCTGACAGTCGGATTAGCCCCCACTCATCGTGCCGACGGGGAGCGGGGGAGGTGGCTCCAGTCGTCGCCTCTCTTTCTGCCTGACGGCCGACTTCGGTCAGCAACAATTGGGCGTGCAAGTTCTGCGAGGGTTTGAGGCAGAGTACCAGACGGCGGGTGAGTGGATCGGAAGTTCGATGATCCCACTCCGTGGCGGGATACCCGTTGGTGGCATGAACCACTCGGACGGATCCTGAAACCGGGATGCCTCGGCGTTCGAGTGTGCTCTTCAATAGTTCTCCGAAAACTCGGGCGGGGTCTGCCACGGCCAATTCGGCCGACCAACCATTGGTGCCGGGGGCAAAGCGGCCGCGAAATTCAATGGGTCCGCCGGGAAATTGGCGGTCGTATTGGATGCGGTGTGTGGTGTTGGTTCCGGGCAATACCTGCCAATTCACGGCGAGGGATGGGAGGGGTGGATGAGTGTGGAAGGGGATGTTTGTGGCTCCGGGTGGGGCTGCGGGGGCCACCAGGCGGAAGGTGTTGTCATTGACCACGAAGGCTGAGACGGGTGCGCCGTACCACTCGGCGCGATCTTCGTTATCCCATCCGGGTCCGTATTCGGGAGTTCGCACGGCTGCATCGCACAGGACGAGGTCGCCGATGATGCGTTTTAGTCCTTTGGATTGCCAATGGGTCACCCAGGGGACGAGGGCTTCATCCCAGGTGCCCCGGCTATCTCCGGTTTCGGATCGAGGTGCGGTGCCGAGGCTGGGGTCGCCTTGGCCGAGAATCCACAGGTCGGAGTGCAGTACTCCTTCGGCGTCGGGTGGGTTGCTCACGTGCACGGGTGTGTGCAGTCGTGCTTCTGGGCCGAGTTGGTCCAGGGCCATGGCTCCGATGAACAGCTTGGTATTGGAGGCGGGGATGAAGGATTTGTGGGTGTTGGTACCAAACACCGTTGTTCCATCAATTCGTGTCACCAGGGCGCCCCAGAGGACCGAGGATGTGTTGGTTCCGTTGAGTGCTTGTTGGAGTTGACCTTGTAGGCTCGCAAGGTTGTTGGGTGCCAACTCTGCGCCGAGGCAGTGGAGGGCGAGCGCAAGGGTCGAGGCGAACCATTCGGGCGAGATTCGGAGCTCTTTGAAAAGACCAACCCCGATCGAAGTTGGATGGAGGGGTTTCATCCGAGGAATCCGAGGAGGGAACGTGGACTTCTGCGTTGGAAGGAGCCTTGAAAGATTGGCTCCAGAGGAAGGGCTCGAACCTTCAACCCATCGGTTAACAGCCGATTGCTCTACCATTGAGCTACTCTGGAACGCTCGAAGGAGGCGGAAACTAGCGGTAGGCATTTCGCTCCGTCAACGAGCATTTGTCGCGGGTTGTGCGGCACAAATAGCAAGGGACTGGGGACAGGCTACCGGGGAGGGAATTTGTGGGGCTGGGGACGGGCTCTTCCAGCTCGTTGGGGAGCTTTAGGGACAGGCTACCGAGGGAGCGTTACCGGGGGAGCGTTGGGTTGGGTGGCTTTTGGGGTTTGGCTCCGCGGGACCGTGCCTGCGCTCGCAGGAAGGCTCGGGGGAGGGGTTGCTTTCGCGCTATGCGCGAGGGGGTGAGGTGTTCGCCTTCAACGCTCGCTCCGGCACGATCCCGCTGCCGCTGGGTCGCTTTTGTGGACAGGCTGCTCCTGCTCGTTAGGGACAGGCTACCTGGGGAACTGCGGAAACAAGGGACAGGCTGCGGTCCGGGGGTTGGGAGAGTTTTCGGTGGGGCGTACGCTGGGTCGCTTTTGGGGACAGGCTGCCTGGGGAACTGCGGGAACAAGGGGCAGGCTGCGGTCCGGGGGTTGGGGAGAGGCTCCATTGGGGATTGGGGACAGGCTGGTTGAGGGGACAGGCTGCTCCAGGCCGGTCCCGTTGCGGCTTGGGGTGGGAATGGGATTGTTCGCTACGGCTTGGAGCGGCTGCGCCTGTGGTTTAGGCTTTGGACATGACTCGACAGAAGGTGTTGGACCTCTATTTCATGGACGCACGCTGCAAGCTCATTGAACTCGCAGCGTTCTTGGATCGGGTGGATCGCGCTGAGGGAACTGCGGATTTCCGTTTGGATGCGTTTCGTGAAGCGATGCGCCACCTGGGAGATGGCGATGCCGGGCGTGCGGAGGCTGTCTTGCGGTCGTTGAGTGATCCGACCGAGGAGCCGATTGCGAAGGCTCCTGGAAAGGGTGCCGTGGGGGCTTGGCCTGGGGTGTTGTAGCCCGGGATCTCGCAGCCCAGGGCGTTTTAGGCGGACAGTAGAGACGCCGCTTCAGGGCGAACAGGCGATGACTCCGGGTGTGGAGTACAGGTAGCGTCCGTCTCCGATCGGGTGACGGGCAATGATGGTGACTCGATCATTCTTCGGTTTGAAGCTGCCCCAGCGCAAGGTGAGTTGGTATCCGGTGCCCACCATGGCCTGTGTTTCAAATTCTTTGAGTTCTTTGGCGGTGAAGGTCCAGGTGTGGGCCGGTTGAAGTGTGGGGACGTTTTTGTCGCTCAGCAGTCCGTCAAAGAGCAGGACTTCAATTTCGCCACTGCGGATCGGTGCTGGTTTGGCGGCGTTGCCTACGTTGGCGAAGAGTTTGACGGCCACTCCGTCTGGTCCTGGGGCCCCGTCCAAATTCAAGGCGACCGGCATGGTGAGCAAATGCAGTTCTAGAATGCCGGATGTGCGTTTGGGCTTTTTGTTGGGGCTGCTGACGCTCCCTCCGTCGCCACGGGATGCCCCTGTGGTGCAGCCCGCTGACCCCCCCGCACCTAATGCCAGAGCGCAGACCAGCATCCAGATGACGGGGGTGTTGCTGTGTTGAGAGGGGTATCGAGCCATCACTTCTTGCCGGCGGGTGCGTTGGTCTTGGAGGCGTTGATATCGTTCGGGAAGATCGAATCCATCAACTGGATCTTTAAGGGGTCTTTGCGCTCAGCCCCGCGGAGGGTCGACTTCTCTAGCATGCGGGTCGAGTAGTTCCCGATAGTTGTAATTTTAGGCTCCTGCTCGTGGTTGGCCATGAGCACTTGGGGGGTCAGCATGATGAGGAGTTCACGCCGTTCTGACTTTTTGGTGGAACTCCGGAAGAAAAATCCGACTCCCGGGATGTCTCCGAGGAATGGGGTCTTCTTGCGGCGAACGTCGTCCACGGTGCCGATCAGGCCGCCGATGACCACGGTCTGTCCGCTTTGTACGGTGACCGTGGTGGAAGCGCGACGCTCATTGATGATGGGAACCGTGGCCTTGTTGTTGATCTCTATGCTGGAACTGGCCAAGGAGCTATTGGTGGCACCGACGTCGATCTTAACAAAACCTTCGCCGGTGATGCGCGGGGTGACCGTCAGGTTCACACCGACATCGCGGTAGTCGAAGGTGTTGATTTGTCCACCCTGGGGGGTCGTTGAACTTCCGGTAATAATCGGGACCCGTTGGCCAACGTTGATCGAGGCGACTTTGTTGTCGGCCGTGAGAATCTGAGGGCGGCTCAAGACTTCCACGCGGCCGTCGTTTTCCAGGGCCCGCATGAGGAATTGCATGTTGTTGCCGGTGACTAGCGCAGAATAGCCGCCGAAATTCTGCATTTGGGTTGGGATGCCAAAGTCAGTTTTGTTTCCAACATTCCATCCATTGCCGATGTTCTTGCTGAAGCTCCACTCGAAGCCTAGGTCGCGGTTGGAATCGAGGGTGACTTCGGCGAGCAGGACTTGAATGAGTACTTGGGATTGGGCCTGGTCTAGCTCTTCGATGATTTGATGGATTTGCTCGAAATACCTCGGGCTGGCGGAAAGTAACAGGGTGTTGCTGACCTGCTCGGGCACGATGGCCACTTCGCGTTCGAGAAGGCGCTGCGCGGTGCCGACGGCATCGGCGCCCAGCACTTGGGTGACACGTTGACGTTCTTGGTCGAGGAAGCTGCGGATGGCGGTGCCGACATCAGCGGCCTGGGCGTTTTTGAGGCGATAGACTTCGGTTTTGCGCTCCAGTGCTTCGGACGAATCCAGCGTTTCGATGATTTGCTGAACGAGAGCCACGTAATGCTCGGTGCCGCCGACAAGCAGGGTGTTGGTGCGGGGGTCGACACTCACGTTCAATGCCGTCTGTTCTTCGGATCCGATCACAGCCGTGGCACTGGGAGTCTCGGTGCCATCCGCTCCGGGTTTCATTAAGGTGTACTGGATGGTGCGCTGGCCGGTGCCGGCCGCGGCATTGCCACTGGGTTGCATCCGAAACATCGACAGCAGGAGCTGCGCTGTCTGTTGCGCGTCGGCGTTGCGCAGCGAGAACACTCGAATCTTGGCTTCTCGCGATGAGCTGTTGTCGAGGCGTCCAACGATTTGCTCCAGCAGGCCCATGTAGTCGACCGGTCCAGACACGACGAGGGCATTCATTCGCGGATCCGGGGTGATGGAGATGGCCTCCTTGAGTGCGGCGGTGACGAGTTCCTTACCGTCTTCGGTGCGGGTCACGAATTGGAGCACTGACTGTGCGCTGGGGCTCAGGTCAGCCAACGAGGTGATCTTAGAATTGAGGGAGGTGTTCAGGACCAGAGTCAGATTTTCGGCGCGGGCGTACTTGAGGGGGATCACGCGGATTTCGCTGACGCGGGCGGTCTGGTCGGTGTCGAGCTTGGCCACCACGTCGCGGATGCGCTTCAGATCAGCGGCACCGGAAGAGACGACCAACGCATTCACACGCTCGTCGGCGGTGACCACAATGGGCAACGGTCCGCCTTGGGTGCCCTCGCGAAAAAGTCCCTGAACGGTCAGGGCCACCTTACGGGCGTCGGCCTTGGCGAGGGGAATGACTTCGACCTTGAGGCCGAGTTCCGCCTGCTGGGTGTCGAGGCGTCGAATGAGGCCGTCGACCATGGAGATGTCTTCGACGACGGCTCCCACAATGAGAGCGTTCACCCAAGAGTCGGCGACTACGGTGATCGGGTCCACAGGTTCACCCCGGGTCTTGGGCGGACGGTTTGCGAAGAGTCGCTGCAAGGTGGTCTGCAAGCGAATCGCGGTGGCCTCCTTGAGGGGGAATACCCGAAAATTGAGCTGGGCCAGACGATCTTCGGCATCGAGTTGGGGTACGATGCGATCAAGCATGTCGATGGCTTCCTTAGATCCAGTCGCCAAGATGGCGTTCAGGCGGGTGTCGGCGATCACGGCCACAGGCATGCTGCGTTCGGAAGCATTGAGTGAGGCGGAGTCGGCTGCTTTACGTGCTTGAAGGTACTGGGTGAGCACTCCTGCCAAGTTGGAGGCACGGGCGTGTTCCAATCGGTATACCTTCAAGTCGGTGGCGGCCACGAAGTCCAAGGTGTCGACCTTGGAGATGATTTCCTTGATGAGTCCCAGATTGTCCGGGCTGGACGAGACCATGAGCGTGTTGCTTCGGATATCCACGGCAATGGCCATGGCATCCCGGCTTGCTTGGCCCGGAATCTTGACGTCGGAACGGCCCGGTCGGTACATGCCTTGTTGAACCAGACTCTTGAGCATCGTGGAGACCCGTTGAGCGTCGGCATGCTTAAGGACGAAGGTTTCCAACACGCCTTCAGCGACAGTGGGCTCCACGTCGATGCGGGTGAGGAGGTCGCGGATGAGGTCGAGGTTCTCTTTGTTGGAAGAGACAATCAGGGAGTTATTGAGGCTGTCGGTCTGGATCTCCACCCGGTCGGTAGGGGAGGGGGCTTGGCCTGGCAAACTGCGGGCCTGCATGCGGGCGGCAAAAACGCCTTCGAGGGTTACAGCCACCTTGGCGGCGTCATTGTGCTTGAGGGGCAAAACCGTCAGGGCCAATGACGGGTTGTCGAGCTTGCGATCGAGCTTCTTCAGCAGGGCGTCGATGGTTTCGTTGTCTTCGCGGCCGGCGGAGACCATGAGGGCGTTGACGCGGGCATCGGGCAGAATGACGGGCTTTTGACGCTGGGTTTCCGGAGAGGTGCTGGCCTGGTAGCGCTGGGTGAACAGCTGGTTCAACGAGGCAGAAATGATGCGCGCGTCAGCGTACTCCATCGGAACGATACGAACTCCACCGGTCAGACTTGGGGCGGCGTCGTCGAGCTTGCGGGCGAGGGACTCAACCAATTCGTAGGCATCTTTGCCGCCACCGACTAAGAGGCTGTTGGATCGAGGCTCCGGCAGGACTAGGACACGGAGGCTGTCGGCCTGGCCTTTTCCGAGAGATCCCTGGCGGGCCACGCGCTGGTCCATGAGTCGTTGGAGGGTCGCGGCCAACTGTGCGGCGTCGGCATGGGCCAAAGGCAGTATGCGGATATCCCGGAACTCCGGAGCCATGGGCTTGTCGAGTTGGGCGATTAGGTTGTCGATGATGGCGAAGGCTTTGTCGTTGCCCGACACAATCATTGAGTTGCTCCGCTCATCGAGGGTGATCGTCGGGCGGTCACTGGGTTTGGCATTGGCGTTGCGAGCGCCGGAATGCAGGTCCGTGATGATCTTCTGCACAGCCGAAGCATCGGCATGCTTGAGGGGATATATGCGAACGGTGCTCAGGCCTGAAGCTTCGGGAATATCGAGTTGGTTCAGCAGTTCCTCGATGAGGGGGAGGGTGTCCGCACGGGCGGCCACGATGAGGGCTCCGGCGTTGTCGTCGGCCTGGAGGGTGAGTGCGGTGCGTGTCTTGGCCTGCTCGGTGGAGACGGCTTTGCCACCGTCACGTCGGGTCTGAAGACGACTGACGTAGTTGTTGAGCCCTTCAGTTCCTGGGACCGCCGGGCCCTCGGTGAACACCGATTGGAGCATGGGCAACAAACGGGATGGGGTTGCGTACTTCACCCGAAATACTTTCACCTCGGTGACAGCGGCATCCCATTGCTTATCGAGG
>JAPLUH010000293.1 GCA_026397675.1 Verrucomicrobiota bacterium | reverse complement strand
AAATGGCGGACCAGATCAAGGTGCCCGTGGCCCTCGCGGGATGCAGTTGGCGGACTTGGTCGGCCATCATCGCCCCGGTCAGCAGGATGCCCAACGGAAAGGTACAGGCACCGAGCATGGAGGCCGTGATGCTTAGAGGTCGGGGCACCCAGTGTGCCCCATCACAGGAGTTGATGATGAGGGAAAGGATAATTGCAATCAGGGGGGCGTTGATGAGCTTGCGCCATTCACCGGGTCCGGTGGCATGACCTAGAGTGATCAACCCTAAGGTCCACATGGCGATATCTACGCCCAAATTGTGGACAAAAAGAACACCCGGAGTGTCCGGATGGTTTGCAAACAGCATGAGGACCAAGGGGAAGGGCACATACGCGAAATTTTGAAGTCCGGCGACTAGGGCGAAGGTTCGTTGCTCAGGATCGGTCTTGAGCCCCACCCGTCGGCGGAAGAGCCAGCAGACACCGATTCCCAAGACGATGCCCCCGAAGCCTATTAGTGGGGGGATGAACAGGTTTTCGGCCCGCTGGAGAGCCCGATTACCGAGCACCTTGTCGAAGATGAGGCAGGGAGTCAGAACGTTGACCACTAATCGCAGCAGGGTCGCATCAGCCTCCTCAGTGAGCCACCGGACGCGGCGTAGCCCGATTCCGATCAGGGCTAGGCAAAAAACCGGCAGCACCGCTGAAAGCACATCGCTCAGGGACATCATGGGATTCCGAGCCGGAGGTCAGGTGAGCAGGTGCTCGACCAATGCCGCAAATTCCAGATGTTGAACCTGACGAAGGTAGGCAATGGCTTGGGTATCGGGGCGTTTAGCCATGCGTTCACATTCTTGAACCAAGGCCAGTGGGTCCAGATTTCCGGAGAGGGTCAACCGCTCCAGCACTGCTCGGGCTTCGGGGGTTTGCGCCGCTTGAATCACCGCAGGGGTGGCAGTTCCATAAATCGGGTGCCCGGAAACCCTGCGGAACCAATAGGCCGCATTCCAGTAGTCCGGTTCGCGGCGATGCAGCAGTGCATGGATCAAGCAAGCATCCCGATCCCCGCGATCTTCGACCCGATTGTGGGCTGGATCATGGTTGTCGTGATAGAGGAGAGCCGTTGCTGTGAGAAGTTCCGCCGCCGGATTCGACAGGTTGAACTCGCGGGTGAGTTCTAGAAGACGGATTTCAAGGGTTACTTCCGGGAGTACTTCGCATCTCGGGCCCGGCCCTAAATCGGGGAATTCGGGAGTGGCAAGGCGCTCCCAGAATCGGGCAGCGCGGGAAAGTTTATTGGTCGGACTGAACATCAGGCGGTGAGATAGGTTCGTGGTCCGGCTCCGGGTCGTCAAATCGGGATGCGGTTAAATCGATGTGCCGCTCTTGGGCAATTGCCTTGAAAGCGGGGTCGTCGCTGCGTTACACACCGAGACGGATGTCCCACTTCGACTTTGCCTCTTGGATCGCCACGCAAACTCGCGAGGTTGATCGAGCCTTGGACCGATTCCTTCCGAAGGCCACCGCTAAGCCCGCCACGATTCATAAGGCCATGCGTTACTCTCTCCTTGCCGGAGGTAAGCGGATGCGACCGGCGCTGGTGCTTGCCGCGGCCGAGGCTTGTGGAGGGACGCATGAGGCGGCGATGCCTCTGGCGTGTGCTGTCGAGTGTATCCACACCTACTCCTTGATCCATGACGACTTGCCCGGCATGGACAATGACGATTTACGGCGCGGGAAACCGACGAATCACAAGGTTTTCGGCGAGGGTATTGCGATTCTTGCGGGAGATGCCTTGTTGACTCAGGCCTTTGAGATCGCCGCCTCCTGCACCGGATGGAAGCGCTACAGCATCAAGGATGTTGTGCTGGAAATCGCGAAAGCGTCCGGTTCGTTGCAGCTCATTGCGGGTCAGGTGGCCGACCTGGAGGGCGAGGGTAAGAAAATTTCCCGTGCCCAGCTTCGATACATCCATGAACGCAAGACGAGTGCCCTGCTGGCCTGCTCCGTGCGGTTGGGCGGGATGAGTGCCAACTGCACGCCCGCGCAACTCGAAGCGTTGACGGACTTTGGATACAATGTCGGATTAGCCTTCCAAGTCATCGACGACATCCTGGATGTCACACAAACCTCCGAGCAGTTGGGCAAGACCGCGGGCAAGGACATCAAGGCACAGAAAGCGACTTACCCGTCGATCGTGGGACTTGAAAAATCCCGTGTCATCGCAGCGGAACTGACCGCCAAGGCGGAGGTCGCGCTCCAACCCTTCCGGGGCAAGGCGGTCGCCTTGGAAGCCATTTCAAACTACCTGCTCCGGCGCCAATCCTGAGAAGAGCGAAACGGCATGGGTTGAAAATGCGCTTGCGATGCTGACTCGGACTCCGTGAGCATCCACTCGCCCAAGCTGCCGTCGGTAGCGGCTGATTTCGGATCTGTCTGACAATTCTGTGAAAGTTTTCACCGGTAACTCCAATCCAAATTTAGCCAAGGCGATCTGCGATTCCATCGGAATCCCCTTGGGTTGCTCCACGGTGAAGCCGTTTCCCAATGGGGAGACCTTCGTCAAGATCGACGAGAACGTCCGCGGCACGGACGTCTTTGTGATCCAGTCCACCAGCCAGCCAGCCAACCAGCATCTGATGGAAATGTTCATCATGATCGATGCGTTGCGGCGGGCGAGCGCATCGCGGATCACCGCCGTGCTGCCTTTCTACGGTTATGCCCGCCAGGATCGCAAGGATCAGCCGCGCGTTCCGATCACTGCCAAGTTGGTTGCCAATTTGCTGGTGGCAGCCGGGGTTAATCGGGTTCTCACGATGGATTTGCACGCTCAGCAGATTCAGGGGTTCTTCGACATCCCGGTCGACCACCTCTACGCAGCACCCGTGCTGCTCGAGTACATCGCTCGTCAGCAGACCCCGAACCTCGTAGTGGTGAGCCCGGATCTGGGGGGCTTGAAGATGGCTGCCGCCTATTCTCAGACGCTGGGCGCCGAGTTGGCTATCGTGGCCAAGCGCCGCAAGAGCCCCACCGAAACCGAGGCCATTTCGGTCATCGGTGATATCGATGGTAAGAATGTTCTTTTGGTGGACGATCTGACCGAGACCGCGGGAACCTTGGTCAATGCCGCGCATTTGCTGAAGCAGCGGGGTGCCTGCCGAATTCAGGCCTGCGTCTCGCACGCCTTGATTAATGACCTTGGAATTGATCGCCTTCGCAAATCAGAGATTGACGAACTGATCACCACCGATAGTGTAATCCGCCCGTCTATTGAGGGGGTCAAAATTACGACCCTTTCAGTGGCTGGTTTGCTGGGAGAAGCGATCAAGCGAATTTACACGAATTCGTCGGTTACTTCCCTATTTGAGTTTAAGGGCTGAAGCCGCTTGCAAGTGCGGCTCGGCAGATACGACTAATTCATGAAATCATTGAAGTTGAAAGTGGCCCCTCGCACCCAGACGCGGCGCAAGGGATCCAAGGCGCTCCGCTCTGCCGGACTCATTCCTGCCAACATTTACGGCAAGTCCATTGCCCCCCAGAATGTTGAGATCGATTCCGATGCGTTCATCGACCTGATCAATTCCGCCCACTCCGAGATCGTCCTTGTGGACCTCGAGGTTTCCGGTGATTCCAAGACCCGACTGGCTCTGGTTCAGGATGTTCAACACCATCCGCTGAGCGGCGAAGTGCTCCACGTTGACTTTCATGAGGTGAAGGAAGATGAGATGATCACCATCCGCATCCCGGTGGAGTCCACGGGCGAGGCTGAAGGTGTGAAGAGCAGCGGAGGTACCCTTGAGCACGTCATCCAGAAGGTCCGCGTGACAGCACTGCCAAAGGACTTGCCTGAGCAGATTTTGGTCGATGTTTCCGGTTTGGCGGTGGGTCAAGCCATCCAGATCGGTCAGATCCAGGCCCCGGCTGGCGTGACGATCCTTGGCGACAAGCATCTGCGTGTGTTCGCTGTTGCAGCGCCGACCACTGAGGTTGAAGCGGCCCCGGCCGCCGCCGGCGAGGCTAAGCAGCCTGAGATGATCAAGGAGAAGAAGGAAGAGGCTCCTGCTCCGGCCAAGAAGAAGTGATCTGACGCATCGTCCCCCTGTGGGCTTTTCCAATGACCCCTCCTGTACTGATTGTGGGTCTTGGAAACCCGGGAGACGAGTATCGAGGCACCCGACACAATGCCTGGGCTATGGTAGTGGATCGCTTCGCCGCCAGCCGGTTTTCCGGTTGG
>JAPLUH010000173.1 GCA_026397675.1 Verrucomicrobiota bacterium | reverse complement strand
CAGTTCAACCTCACCTTCGTGTGGAATGGAGGCATGGCCCGATGAATCCCACCCAACGTCAACGTCTGCTCATGATCGTGACCCTGGCCGCTGTGGGTCTCTACATCGCCGACCTCGTGTTCATCACGCCGATGGGCCGAGCTTGGTCGGAGCGCTCAGCACGCGTCGTCACCCTGCAGCGTCAGGTGAGCGAGGGCCGGGCGTTGATCCAGCGCGAGGGAGGACTTCGGGATCAATGGAACCACTTGCGCACCAACGCCCTGCCGCATGAACCGTCCCAAGCCGAGCAACGTCTGCTTCGGGCCTGCGATGAATGGGCCAAGGCGTCCGGGGCTCAAATCGTGGATCGAATGCCGCAGTGGAAGGGCGACGAAGCCGCCTACCAACTGTTGCGGTGTCGCCTCGAGACTTCCGGGTCTCTCGCCAGTTTGACTCAGTTTATTCAGCGGATTGAAGAGGGTCCGTTGGCCGTCAAGGTCGATAGCCTTCAGATGATGAGCCGCGATCCGGCCGGTCGTCAGTTGACTCTCAGCCTCCAAATCAACGGCCTCGTGCTCAATCCCTCGTCTAAGCCATGAAGGTTCCTCCCTCAATTTGGATTGGCTCCCTAATGGCCGGGGTCCTGTTTGGGTCCTTGCTGGGTTTCGCAGCCGAGACTCATCCGACGTCGGTGATCGACTCCAAGGAGGTGGCGCGTCGGGTGGGCGATCGAAATATTTTCGATCCAGAAAGGCAGCCCAAGATCCGGGGTGAATCTCGACCGGCGCCCAAGCCGAAGGCGGTGGCCTCGTCTGATGCCCCTGAGTTTGGACTCGTGGGAGTCATAACCTATCCGAGAGGCACCTTTGCCTTCTTTGACGGAAACACCGTGGACCTTCGCAAGACCCTCCAGGTGAACGCGATCATCGCCGGTCAGACCCTGAGCCTCGTTTCTCCCCAGTCGGTCACCTTGTTGGGGTCCAATCGCCCTCCAGTTTTGCTGAAGGTGGGTCAACGGCTCCGTCAAGATTCGGAGGGCGCTTGGCAATTGTTGTCCGGCACCGGCGGAGATGGGTTCAAGCGAGTGGGCTCAGCCGGGGGAGCGACCGGAACAGCGGCCGCCTCGTCGACCACTCCGAGCGAGGATCCCCCAGGATCCGATGAAATTTTGAAGCGGCTTTTGAAAAAACGGGAACAGGAGATGAAATGAAGACCTTGATCACTCGAGCCTTTGGCGCTGCCTGTGCTGTGGGATATTTGGCTGGCGGCCTGGTAGCCCAGGATGCCGGTGCACCCACTAGCAATGCCCCAGCCATCACCCGAACGGAAACGACCACGAATCCGTCGCCCGTGCCCCGGGAGCAGAACTCGGCGGCGGGCAACGCTGCGGGGATTCAGATGAATTTCAGGAATGCTCCATTGGAGCAGGTTCTTGAATACCTGAGCGAAGCGGCCGGTTTCATCATCGTTCTGGACGCGCCTATTAAGGGCACCGTCAACGTGATTAGCGCCAAGCCCATGAGTCAGGACGAGGCGGTGGATTTTCTGAGTTCAGCACTCAACAAGAATGGCCTGGCCGCCATTCGGGATGGTCGAACTCTGACCATTATCGACCGCACTGCGGCCAAGACCCGGGACATCCCGGTGAAGGTGAACAACGATCCCCGGATGATCCCGAAGAACGATGAGATCGTGACGCAAATCATTCCGATCCGATACGTCGAGGCCGAGCAATTGGCCAAGGATCTGGTTTCCTTCATTTCTCCCCAGGCAACCTTCGTGGCCAATGCCGCCGGCAACTCCATCGTGATGACGGACACCCAAGCCAACATTCGGCACATGGTGGAGATCATCAAAGCCATTGATTCGAGCGCCGAAGCGGAGACGGAGATTCGTGTGTTCCATCTGACCCATGCCAGCCCGTCCGATGTGGCCACGGCCCTGGCTGGGGTCTTTCCCAGCACTAGCAGTTCGGGCAACAACAATCAGGCACCGGTCCGATTTGGAGGAGGACCCTTTGGAGCGGGCGGTTTTGCCGCAATGATGGGAGGTGGAGGACGAGGTGGTGGTGGCGGCAATGCTGGACGAGGGGGAGGTAGTTCCGCATCCGGACAAAACGATCGGATCCGCCGCGCATCGCAGGTCATGGCGGTGGCGGATTCACGGACCTCTTCAGTGATCGTGACAGCCTCC
>JAPLUH010000080.1 GCA_026397675.1 Verrucomicrobiota bacterium | reverse complement strand
GTATTTGATGGTGCCAAAACCCCACGACTGCAACTCCGCGATCACCGTTCACGGGGACCCTTGGGTTTGACCCGGGCGACGGAAGCGGTTCCGGTTCCTCGCGGCTTGCACCCGGACGGCTCTGGGCCAAGTGTGGATTCAAGATGCGCCGTCTCACTCCGCGAGCCAATCCCTGTTGGCGATGGCTGCGTGCCCAGACCGCCGGTCTCACTCTGTTGCTCAGAGCCGGCTGGATGAGCGCATCTCTAGTGATCATGGCTGATACTTCCACCGTCCCGCATTCGAAACCGCCGGTCGCCAAGACCCACGAACACCGTTCGATTTGGCATGGGGAATCGGTCAATGACCCCTGGTTCTGGCTCCGTGAGAAAACCAACCCGGAGGTGATCCGCTACCTCGAAGCAGAGAACGCCTACATGGAAGCCAGCACCGTGCAGGCCAAGGCCTTTGGTGAGTCGCTCTACAAGGAAATGCTGGGGCGCATCCAGCAAACCGACCTCACCGTCCCGCTTCGGCGCGGGGCCTATGACTACTACTCTCGGACCGAAGAGGGGCGTCAGTATGCCATTCATTGTCGGCGCAAGGTGTCGACGGATGGGGCTTCGGATCCCAAGGCCGCAGAGGAGGTTTTGCTTGATTTGAACCTCTTGGCTCAGGGCCATTCGTTCCTCGGACTCGGTGGCTTCGAGATCAGCGATTCGGGCACCGCACTGCTGTACAGCACCGATGTCACGGGCTTCCGCCAGTACACCCTCTACCGCAAAGACCTCGCTACCGGGAAGACTTCCGCTCCCTTGGCCGAGCGGGTCACCAGCTTCGAGTGGTCGGCCGACGGTGCGTTTGTACTCTACACCACCGAGGATGCCGTGACCAAACGGAGCAACCAACTGTGGCGCCTGTCCCTGGAAGGCGGTCGGCCGCAATTGGTGATGGAAGAGAAGGACGAATTGTTCGGCCTGGGCCTGGGGCGGACCAAGGATCATCAGTGGTTTGTCTGCTCCTCGCAAAGCACCGACACCTGGGATCAGTGGATCTTGCCCACCTCCGATCCGAAGGGATCCTTCCGTCCGGTCTTGCCCCGGGAGAAGGGACACAAGTACGACCTGGAGCACCGCGACGGCGTGCTCTTTTTGCGGACCAACAAGGACGCCAAAAACTTCCGTCTGGTGAGTGCCCCGGTTGCAGAACCCGGGCGGTGGACCGAGGTGATTGCGCATCGCGCCGACGTGCTGCTGAAGGGCCTGGAGGTGTTCCGCGATCACCTGGTGGTGGCCGAACAGAAGGAGGCGCTGACCCACCTGCGAATCCAGAACAAGAACTCAACCCATTGGCTGGAGGTCGCCTTTCCGGAACCAGTTTATTCAGCCCACGCGACCGGCACCCCGGAGCTGGGAGCCAAGGCTTTTCGGCTTACCTACCAATCGATGGCCACGCCTCAGGGCGTCTACGACTGCGACCTGGCCACCGGTCGTCTTGCGTTGCTCAAACGCACTCCGGTTCTCGGGGGGTATGATCCCTCGGGCTATGTCACCGAGCGGCGCTGGGTCACTGCGTGCGACAACACCCGCGTGCCCTTGTCGATGGTCTACAAGAAGGGCGTGAAACTCGATGGCTCTGCGCCGTGTTTCCTCTATGGCTACGGCTCTTATGGCCTCGGCATGGATGCCAGCTTCTCCATCGCCCGGCTGTCGCTCGTGGAACGCGGCATGGTGTTTGTCATCGCCCACATTCGCGGCGGCGATGAACTCGGTGAGACCTGGCACGACGACGGCATGCTCATGCACAAGAAGAACACCTTCACCGACTTCGTGGACTGCGGCGAATGGTTGGTGAAGAACCGCATCTCGGCCCCAGATCGCCTGGTGATCGAAGGCGGGAGTGCCGGGGGATTACTCATGGGTGCGGTGGTTAATTTGCGCCCCGACTTGTTCCGGGCGGTGCACTCGGCGGTCCCGTTCGTGGATGTGATAAACACCATGATGGACGCGAGCCTCCCCCTGACCGTGGGTGAATACTTGGAATGGGGAAATCCCAACGAGAAGCCCGCCTTCGACTACATGCGTTCGTACAGTCCGTATGACAACCTGAAACCGGGAGCGTACCCGGCGATGTTGGTGACCACCGGCCTCAACGACAGCCAAGTGATGTACTGGGAGCCGGCGAAGTACGTGGCCAAACTCCGCACCCTCAAGACGGATGTCCGGCCGCTGCTGTTGAAGTGCAACATGGGCGCCGGACACGGCGGAGCCAGCGGACGCTACGACCGGCTGAAGGAGGTTTCGTTCGAGTACGCGTGGTTAATGACCCAAGTCGGCATTACCCGGTAGAGGTGTTGCGTTGTCGGACGCGCGGTTCGATTTCGATCGATGGGATGTTGGTTGGTGGAGGCGAGCGCTCCCGCACTAGATCAGCATCACGCCAGCACGGCTTGAATCACACGGCCGTGGACATCGGTGAGGCGGTAGTCGCGGCCGCCGAAGCGGTGGGTCAACCGCTCATGATCGATTCCCAGCAGGTGCAGCAGGGTGGCATGCAAGTCGTGGATTTCGACGGGGTTCTCGGCCGCCTTGTAGCCGTACTCGTCGGTCGATCCATAGGCCATGCCACCTCGAACGCCGCCACCGGCCATCCAAAGACTAAAGCCGTGGGGATTGTGGTCTCGGCCATCCCGACCTTGAGCGAAGGGGGTGCGACCGAACTCGCCGGACCAGAGGACCACGGTTTCATCCAGCAGTCCGCGCGCCTTGAGGTCGGTCAGCAAACCGGCGATGGGTTGGTCGATGGCACGGGCATTGACCGAGTGGTTGTTGCGTAAATCTCCATGGGCATCCCAACGGGAGTTGCCGTGGGCCCGGGTACAAGTCAGTTCGACAAAGCGGACGCCGCGCTCGATTAAGCGGCGGGCCACGAGACATTGTCGGCCATAGGCGCGGGTATGTTCCGAGGCAGCGTCCAAACCGTAGAGGCGCTGGGTGGCTGCAGATTCACCCGTAATCGAGGTCGCGTCCGGCACCGACATTTGCATCCGATAGGCCAGTTCGGCGTTGGCGATGGCCGCTTCGAGTGCGTCGTGGGAGCCCAGTCGAGCAAGAGCTGCGGCATCGAGCGCGCGGACCGAGGTGAGTTTGTCGCGTTGAAGGCCGGGCGCTGTCTCCAAGGGTTGGATGTTGGCTAGGGCGGGCAGGTCGTTGCGCAAGAGCGATGCCTGATGGCTGGCCGGAAGGAAACCGGGCCCGAAACAGTCCACGCCGCCCGAGGGAATAAG
>JAPLUH010000057.1 GCA_026397675.1 Verrucomicrobiota bacterium | reverse complement strand
GAAATCACCTGCCTCCGCCTAAAAACGTCGTCTCCGAAATACTCCCAAAGGCACGTCGAGAGAGACACTCCCACATACAGCAGGGGAAAGAGGGATTCCGGATGCGAAAAACGATGGTAGGGCCGGATCCCGAAGTCGATCGCCGGCAGTTCTGATCGGTGAACCCGAAACCAATACCGCTTCGGCTGACGCGACATCGGGATACTGAGGTTGTTGAAATCCGAGCGCGGCAGGTAGGTGTCCCGACGCCCTGAAGACGGATCACTCGACATAGGCCTGAGCGCTCATCCGCACCTGATCGAGCTTCTTCTCGCGCAATAGGTCCAACGGCCGCTTTCCGCCCAGCGCCGGCTTCTCCTGAAGGAAGAACAGCATCTTCGCCCACGTATCGAGACGTTCGTCCTGATTAAGAATCCCCAACACCTCCTCGAAGCCCGGCAGCACATGCCCATGGGAATCAAACTGCCACCGTGGAAACCGGGCCGCTTTCAGCCGCTCTTCCCGCCACGCCAACAACGTACCGGCCTTCAAGCGCTTCATCACCGCCTGCTTGGAGAGGTCCAAGAGGCCGGATACGGCCTCCGACGACAGACTTCCGCCCTCCTCATCCATCAGCTCCTGCCGGGCCAAAACTCCCCGAGCCATGGCCAGATCGAGCTTTTCCCGACGGGTGGAACCCCCGCCAAAAGAATGGCTAAACGCCACCTCCGCCAGTCGGGCCAAGGAGCCGGCCGAGCGCTTCGCATGCTTTCGCAGCACGCTGTTGAACTCCTTCACCACCGCCTGGTCGTCTTTCGACAACCCCAAGCTCCCCGCGGGCTTCAAAGCGACCGTGGTCATTTGACGAGATATCGCATCGGTTTACAAAGTCGTCAACCTTGTAAACCATCTGCAGAAGCCAGATGGAAGCCCTGAAATCTGGGATCGGACCGGTCGCCTCGAGAAAATCCCGCGCGCCCAACGCGGCGAATCCCGTCGCCTCAATGAGCCAGGGCCAAGGCATCGGATTTATTCAGCTCGGTACGTGGGCTCTCAGCAACGTTCCGAAATACTAGGAAAACTGCCGGTTTGAAATCCTCAGCGTTGCCGGGTCATCGGATCCGTCTCCTTTCAAGATGAACGCCGGCGGTTAATCCGTCTGCCAATGAAGATCCAATGTGTCCGGGGACCAGCAGAGTTGATCACCATTCGTTTGGGCAACCGACAAGCTGAGGCCCAATCGATGATCCGTTGAGTTTCTGGGCTCAGTAGTTTTAAAACCGGTACTGACATCCCTTCCAAAGAAACGACTCATCGAGTTTTGTGCGAAGGGGATCCAGACCCTCTCCGATGGTGCCTCGGCCTCGATGCGGCGGTGATCCGGGGGAGAGTCCCTTTGCTAGCGAGTCCGTTACCGCAGGAAGCGAATCTGCTCCCACTCCGAGGTCACCCGCCCCATGCTCGGGACGTGGAATCCTCTGCTCCGGCTCCGTCCGATCCGTCCGACATCTGGTCCGTCTTCGTCCTCCGCAATCCGGCGGGTCGTTGCTTTGTGGGTCATACCGAGCACCTGGATCAATTCGCCCTGACGGCCGACACCGAGGTGGCCAAATGGACCGGCCAACCGGGCCCCTGGCCCATTGTGTGGCGGCACGACAAGCTTTCGCGCAAGGCCGCTCTAAAATTTGAAGTGAGTCTGAAGCGCGACAAAAATACCCCCCGCTTCTACACGCGCACCGGATTGACCCCGCCCGATATCGAGTCACCGGGAACCCTTCCTCCCGAAAACAAGGGCTAAGCGCACACGCTGCGGTCAGGGCTGGAACGCCAAAAGGGACTGCGAGGGATGCACCGCGAGAACTTCAGGCCGTCGACGACGCCTGGGATGGGCCTGGGCTCGGGGCGAGGATTGAGATGCGGGAGCTGGCCGGTCGGGCCGACCCACGACCCACGACCCACGACCCGAACCGGCTACGGTCACCGTGACGTGGCCGCTGGTTCAGCAGTAGGAGTATGTCCGGGCGGTCTGTATCGCAGCGGCGCTTTCGGAGAAATCGCCCTACCTAGGCGCTCAGGTGAGGTGGGGTTTGTGGCGGGACCCCAGGATGTAGCCCAAAAGGCCACCCATAAAGGCCCGGAACCCTCACCGGGCGGTCTGCAGGTTCAGTGCCTTCTTGAAATGCCGGGCCGTAGGGAAAATGCGGGGGACGCCGGGTCGGGTGACCCGGCCTGCAGGGGGACTCGCAGGTTAGGCGGTGCGCTGTAGGTTCGGTGCCCTCACCGGGCGATCTGCAGGTTCGGCGCCTTCTTGAAATGCCGGGCCGTAGGGAAAATGCGGGGGGGGGCACCGGGTCGTGGGGACCCGTGAACTAGGCGGTGCGCTGTAGGCACGGTGCCCTCACCGGGCGTCCGCACTCCTGACAATTGAAAATGAAAAAAAGCGGCGGCGGGACCTGTCTGGGTCCAGCCACCGCTTGAAGGGGTCGAAGGCGAATCGTCCGGGAATTAGTACCGGTAGTGCTCCGGCTTGTAAGGGCCATCCAGAGACACGCCCAGGTAGCCGGCTTGATCCTTGGTGAGCACAGTGAGCTTCACGCCGATCTTCTCGAGGTGCAAACGGGCCACCTCTTCGTCGAGCTTCTTGGGTAAACGGTACACGGTCTTCTCGTACTTGTCCTTGTTCTGCCAGAGGTCGATCTGGGCCAGCGTCTGGTTGGTGAACGAGGTAGACATCACGAACGACGGATGGCCGGTTGCACACCCGAGGTTGACCAAACGGCCTTCTGCCAAGAGGTAGATGCTCTTGTCTCCGGGCAAGTGATAGCGGTCGTACTGGGGCTTGATGTTCTCGATGCGAACACCCTTGGCGACCTTGAGCTTGTCCACCTGGATCTCGTTGTCGAAGTGACCGATGTTACACACGATCGCTTGGTCCTTCATCTTGAGGACGTGGTCCACGGTGATGATGTCGCAGTTGCCGGTGGTGGTGACGTAAATGTCGCCGACGCCGAGGGTGCTCTCGATGGTGTTCACCTCGAAGCCTTCCATCGCAGCCTGCAAGGCGTTGATGGGGTCGATCTCAGTGACGACGACGCGGGCACCGTAAGCGCGCAGGCTGTGGGCTGAGCCCTTGCCGACGTCTCCGTAACCGCAAACCACGGCGACCTTGCCGGCAATCATGACATCGGTGGCGCGCTTCAGACCGTCGGCCAGCGACTCGCGGCAACCATAGAGGTTGTCGAACTTCGACTTGGTGACCGAGTCGTTCACGTTGATGGCCGGAACCAACAGCTTGCCCTGCTCGGCGAACTTGTAGAGGCGATGCACGCCCGTGGTGGTCTCCTCGGAGACACCGCGCCAAGCCTTAACGATCTTGGTCCAAATACCGGGCTTCTCCTTGGCCACGCGCTTAAGGAGGTCCTTGATGACCTGCTCCTCGTGCGAACCGCTCTTGGTGTTGACCCACTTGTCACCCTGCTCGAGCTCATAGCCCTTGTGGATGAGCAGGGTCACGTCGCCACCGTCGTCGACGACCAACTCGGGACCTTGGTCACCGGGGTGGATGACGGCCTTGAGGGTCAGCTCCCAGTACTCCTCCAACGTTTCACCCTTCCAGGCGAACACCGGGGTGCCGGTCACGGCAATGGCCGAGGCGGCATGGTCTTGGGTTGAAAAGATATTGCACGAGGCCCAACGCACCTTGGCGCCGAGGTCCACCAGCGTCTCGATGAGGACCGCCGTCTGGATGGTCATGTGCAGCGAACCGGTGATACGCACACCCTTGAGGGGCTTCTGCTTGGCGTATTTTTTACGCACGGACATCAGACCGGGCATCTCGTGCTCGGCGACCTTGATTTCCTTACGGCCCCATTCAGCGAGGGCGAGGTCGCGGACGATGTAGTCCTTACCGGACGGGGTGTTCGCGGCGTAGGCGCCGAGGTTGGGTAGCGCGGCAGCAACGTCAGCGAGGGCGGTTGCGGCGACAGATTTCTTAGCTTTGGCCATGAGAGGGTTCTTGGAAAAGGTGTCTTGGACGGTGGCGGGGTTACTTCACAGCCTTCTGCAGCGCCTTGACCTTGTCGACGGCCTCCCAGGTGAGGTCCTTGTCGTCTTTGCCAAAGTGACCGTAGTTGGTGGTCTTGGAGTAGATCGGGCGGAGCAGCTTGAGCTGGCTGACGATGTCGGCCGGCTTGAAGCTGAACACCTCTTCGACGGCGCTCGTGATCGCGGCGTCGTTGAGACCTTCCTTGGCGGTGCCGAAGGTGTTCACGTACACGCTGACGGGATCAGGATAGCCAATCGCGTAGGCGAACTGAATCTCGGCGCGAGCAGCCAAGCCTGCGGCCACGATGTTCTTGGCCACATAGCGACCCATGTAGGCGGCGGAGCGATCGACCTTGGAGGGGTCCTTACCGGAGAAGGCGCCGCCGCCGTGGCGGCCGAACCCTCCGTAGCTGTCGACGATGATCTTGCGGCCGGTCAGACCGGTATCGCCTTGGGGCCCACCCACCACGAAACGACCGGTGGGGTTAATCAGGAAGAGGGTGTTCTTGGTGAGAAGGTTCTTGGGCAGCACCTTCTTGATAATTTCTTCGATGCAGAACTCTTCGATGGTCGCATGATCGACATCGGCGGAGTGCTGGGTCGAGATCACCACGTTGGAAATGGCCACCGGGCGGTCATTTTCGTACACCACCGAAACTTGCGACTTCGCGTCGGGACGCAGCCACGGGGCGAGCTTCCCGGCCTTGCGAATCTGGGTGAGCTTCCGGCCCAGATGGTGGGCGAACATAATCGGCGCGGGCATGAGCTCAGGCGTCTCGTCGCTCGCATAACCGAACATCAATCCCTGGTCACCAGCACCCTGCTCGGACTTCTTTTTACCCTTGGCCGCCTTGGCGTCGACGCCCTGAGCGATGTTGGGCGACTGCTGGGTGACATACACATTCACCATCACCTTGTCGGCGTGGAACACGTCGTCGTCGTTCACGTAGCCGATCTCGCGGATGGCCTGGCGGGTCAGCTGCACGTAGTCGAGCTTGGCCTTGGTGGTGATCTCACCGCCGACCACGGCGATGTTGGACTTCACGTAGGTTTCACAGGCGACGCGGCTGAACTTGTCCTGCGCAAGGCAGGCGTCCAAAACGGCGTCGGAGATCGTGTCGGCGACCTTGTCGGGATGACCCTCGCCGACGGACTCGGACGAGAAGATGAAGCGATTGCTCATGAACGTTGAAGACGGGAGGTTGCTATCAGAATTGAACGTATTAACGAATCAGGATTCGATGATGCGTGAGATTTGGACCGGGTCAACGAGGTTTTTCGGAGGATCCGAACAGTCACTCTTGCACTGAAGCTTTTGGAAGATCGCTGAAACGCTGCCATCGCAATTCCATCAGCTTGGAGAATTGGATTATTCCCCTGACTCACCGAACTCCCGGGGTACGGAGCCCCTCAGGAGGAACTCCGCTTCACCGGGAAGGAACAAGGGGTTGGAACCCCCCGGTTGCAGGCTGGCCGGGCGCGGGCAGGCCCATTAGCCTGTCCCCATGTTCAGCGAACTTGCCCGCACGGTGGCCGCCGGCCAGGAACTGGGCCCTGAAGGAATGCCCGGACTGGTCGACGCTCTGGGAGACGCCGCTCAACCCGTGAGCGAGCGGGCCGATTTTCTCATCGCTTGGGCCATCCGCGGCGAAACTCCGGCCGAGGTGGCTGCCTTGGCGAGTGAGTTGCGCAACCGTTCGGTGGCAGTACCCCTGAGCGAGTCGTTCCGGCAATCGCGGGAAATTCTGGATGTCTGCGGCACGGGCGGCGACCGGCTCAACACCTTCAACATCTCCACCACCGTGGCGCTGGTGTGCGCGGCGGCGGGCGTTCCGGTGGCCAAGCACGGCAACCGGGCCATCACCTCCAAGTCGGGCAGCGCCGACGTGCTCGAGGCCTTGGGCATTCCACTCGACTTGTCCCCAGAGGCCGCGGCTCGGGCTATCGAAGAGGTGCAGTTCGCGTTCTTGTTTGCTCCGCGCTTTCATCCGGCGTTCAAAGGCATCGCCCCGGTGCGAGCCCTTTGTGCCGAGCGGGGCCAGCGCACGGTCTTCAATCGCCTGGGTCCGCTGCTCAACCCGGCACGGCCCAGCGCCCAGTTGCTGGGGGTTTCACGCACCGAATGGGTGGAGCCCATGGCCAAGACCTTGCAAGCCCTCGGGCTGCGGCGCGGCATGGTGGTGTCGGGCGAAGTCCCCGGCCACGGCACCCTTGATGAACTGTCCACGCTCGGGACCAACCACGTGGCGGAGTTCTACCAAGACCGCGGGTTTAGCGCGTCGTCGGGATCGGCGTCCGACTTCCCGCTCATCCCGGCCACGCTGGCCGACCTCGAAGGCGGTAGCGCCGCCGACAATGCCGCAATCATCGTGCGCATCCTGGACGGAGCCGATCGCGGTCCCCGACGCGACGCGGTGTTGCTCAATGCGGCGGCGGCCCTGTTTGTCGGGGCTCGAGTTCGCAGCATGAGCCAGGGCTGGGATTTGGCGGAAAAACTCCTGCAAGACGGGACCGTGCTGAAGACCCTCGAGTCCTTGCGCCAGACCCGTTGATGCGACGCCTGCAAACCCCTCGCTAATCCTCCGCTAATTCCCCGCTGCCCCGCCCTGCGCATGTCCCACGATTTGACCCTTCAGCAATGGGCACTGGCCTGTCTGGCTGCGGTGGGCATCGGCGTTTCTAAGAGCGGGCTGCCCGGAGTCAGCCTGTTGCACGTGGTGCTCTTCGCCCAACTCTTCCCGGGCCTTCAATCGACGGGAGTCGTGCTGCCGATGCTGGTCGTGGGCGACATCGGTGCGGTGCTGCTCTTCCGACGCCACGCCGATTGGCATCACATCCGCCGAACTCTTCCGCCGGCGGGCATTGGAGTGATTGCGGGTTGGGCGGTGATGCACTTCTGGGGACAGGCCAACTTCCGCCCGATCATCGGGGTCATCGTGCTGGCCTTGGCGGTGATCCAACTCATCCGCCACTGGCGGCCTGAAACGCTTGCGGACCTGCCGCACACCCGATCCTTCGCCTGGAGCATTGGACTGCTGGCCGGCGGCGTGACCATGGTCGCCAACGCCGCGGGGCCGGTGATGGCCGTCTACCTCGTGGCCGTGTCGTTGCCCAAGAATGTGTTCGTGGGGACCAGCGCGTGGTTCTTCCTACTCATCAACCTCTTCAAGGTTCCCTTCAGCCTGCAACTGGGGCTCATCCACCTCGACTCGCTGGCGTTCAACGTGCGACTGCTGCCCCTGGTCGTGGCCGGGCTCTTCATCGGTCGAGCGGTGGTTTCGCGCCTACCGCAGCGCACCTTCGACACCTTCATCCTGATCTTCGCCTGGGTAGCGGCCCTGCGCTTGCTGCTGTAGTCGAACGAGGGTTCAGCCGGAACGATTCAGTTAGGAGGAAAGTGATGGCGTTGCGAATTCTTTCGCAAGACGAGGCGAGAGCGAGGATCGGGCCGATTGAAGGCCCATGATTGAGACCCGGATCGAGGGAACAACGAAGCTCTTGCGGAAGAAGGCGCAGCCAGTGCGACCGATCCAATTGAATCGTTGCGGCCAAGGCCCTCACCGGGTCGGGCCTGGCAGCCGAGCCAGTGATCGCCCCTCGCGACGCTGAAGAAGGGCGTCGATGCGCGGCACATACATTTGGGTCTCGGCCGGAAGATAGCGGGAGATGTCGCTGAAGGTCTTGGCGCGGTGGCGGCTTAAGAGATTGGCGACCCGGGTCTCGCCGGCATTGTAAGCGGCCAGGGCCAGAGGCCAGTCCTTGAATCGTCGGTGAAGCGCTCGGAGGTATCGGGCCGAGGCGCGGGCGTTCTTCTCCGGACGGTAGCGCTGGTCGAAGGGAAAAGTGGACAAGCCCTGCGCCCGGGCCGTCTCCGGCATTAATTGGTAAAGGCCGGCCGCTCCTGCGGGACTTCGGGCTCCCTGATCAAACGACGACTCAACCTCGGCCACCCAGACCAACTCCTCGGGCACTCCCTCTTCACGGAAGATGGGCTTGAGCTGCGGAACCCTCCGCCGGGCCTCGGTGGGCCACGATTCAACGATCGTAATGTCCGACCAAACCTTGCGCTGCTGGGCCTCGGTCGGCACTCGCTGCAACGGCCCCGGTGCCTGCTGGCTGGGGACTGTGATGGGATTTAGTGATGGTAACGGTTTCTCGGGCGATGTCGGTTTCTGCGGCCGTAGCGGAAGGGGAGTCACCTCCGGCGTCGGAACGGTCAATGGACGCGGCAGGGGACGAGCCAAGATTTCTGCCGCCTTGAAGTAATCCAATCGAGCCCGAAGCCAAGGCACGTACGGGCGTAAGGCCGTCTCGCGCTCCAACCACGGAAGGAGGGCATCGGCCACCCGGCGCAGCTCGGCCAGATCGAGGAGGTTCTCGGCTTGCAGGCGATCCTGAACTTGACGCAGGAGAGGCTCGACCTGCTGAAGATCCAGCTCGGGCAGCGGCGGCAACGCCTCTTCGTCGATGTTCTGATCCCACCAGCGCTGACCCTCATTTAGCAACGACTCCAGGCTGGGCAAGGGTTGGGCCTCGGGGGTCTGGGCCACCATCACTCGCGGGAGGGGCAAGAGGAACGCGAACAGGATGGATCGAGGAATGCGTTTCACAGCAGGTGCCCTTGAACCCTCGCGCAGGGGATGCCCCTCGGCAAACCCCGGATCGACAATCTCCGCATTAATAAAGCCACCCAGACTTCTGCGGATGGCAGGACCCAATCTGGACACAAAACCGGGACTTGCCCCGGTGGATTCACCCGACACACTGGCCTCAAGTTTCCAAACCCTCTGTTTATGGGCCGCATCTACAACAACATCATCGAGACCGTCGGGCGCACGCCGCTCGTCCGCCTGAACCGCATCCCCGCCAGCCTGGGCGTGGATCCGTCCACTCAGATCCTGCTCAAGTGCGAGTTCTTCAACCCGCTCGGATCCGTGAAGGACCGTATCGGCATGGCCATGAGCCAAGATGCCGAGGAGAAAGGTATTCTGAAACCCGGCACCACTATCATCGAGCCGACCTCGGGAAATACTGGCATTGCGCTGGCCTTCGTCGCCGCAGCCAAGGGCTACAAGGTCATCCTGACCATGCCCGAAACCATGTCGCTGGAGCGCCGCACCCTCCTGGCCCTCTTGGGTGCCAAGCTGGTGCTCACCCCCGGCAGCGAAGGCATGCGCGGCGCCATCGCCAGGGCCGAATTGCTGGCCAAGGAGATCCCGGATTCGTGGATCCCACAGCAGTTCGAGAACGGCGCCAACCCGGCCATCCACACCGCGACGACCGGCCCGGAAATCTGGGAAGACACCGCCGGCGCCGTGGACATTTTCATTTCAGCGGTCGGCACGGGCGGGACGATCACGGGTTGCTACGAGTTCATCAAACCCCTCAAGCCGTCGTTCACGGCCATCGCGGTTGAACCCAAGGATTCTCCGGTGATCACCCAGACGCTGCTCGGCGAGGCAGTGAAACCCGGCCCGCACAAAATCCAGGGTACCGGTGCGGGATTTGTGCCGAAGAACCTTCGTCTGAAGGATGCCGCAGGCAATCCCCAGATCATCGAAGCGGTGCAAGTGAGCAACGATGACGCCTTCGCCATCGCCCGCCGACTGGCCAAGGAGGAAGGGATCCTCGCCGGTATTTCTTCAGGAGCGAACGTGTGGGCCGCCATCGAGGTGGCCAAGCGACCCGAAAACAAGGGCAAGACCATCGTCACGATCGGCTGCTCCACGGGTGAACGCTACTTGTCTACCGCCTTGGCCGCCGAGGCGCGGGCTGAAGTCGGGGGCTGAAGCCAAGCGTCCGCGGGGTTACCCCTCGGAGCCCACTGACTGAAGAACACTGGCCGCGAGGGACACCTCGCGGCCTATTTGTTTTCAAAAGAGTCCGAAGCCAAATTCACGCCAGTCCTTGCTTCCAGCCATTGCCGGCAGGGAGGGCTCTCAAGCCGATTACCCCCTCCGAGATCACGGCTCAGAAGACAAACGGACCACCAACTTTCCGAACTGCTCGCCCCGTTCCATTCGTTCAAAGGCGGCTCCGATATGATCTAGGTCAAAAACTTCGCTGACCACTGGCTTGATAACATGGGTCTTCACGAACTCGACCATCGCCGCAAACTCGGCGGGACTGCCCATCGTCGTGCCCAGGAGGGAGATTTGTCGCCAGAACAACTTGCGGGTGGGCAGCTCAGGCGGGTTTCCGCAGGTGGCTCCGAAGAAGACGATCCGCCCGCCTGAGGCGGTGAGATCGATGAGCGTTTCAAAACCAGCCCCTCCAGCGCTGTCGATCACCACGTCAAAGGGTCCATGGTGCTTGCCGAATTCAACATGCCAGTCGGGCAAGTTGTAGAGGCTGCCCGCCCTGGAACCCAACTCATGGGCCCGCTCCAGTTTCCAAGGTGTGCTGGAAGTCACACAGGGAATCGCTCCCGCCGCCGCAGCAAACTGCAGGGCAAACAGCGCTGTTCCCGCGCCGATGCCATTGATGAGAATGCGTTCATGGGCCTTGAGCCCTGCCCGACTAAAAATCGCCCGATAGGCAGTCAGCCCAGCCAAGGGAAGTGCCGCAGCCTCTTCCCAAGACAGGTGAGTTGGCTTCGGGGTCAACTGCGTGGCTGGAATGGAAACAAACTCGGCAAAGGTGCCATCCCGAGGCAACCCCAGAATGGAGAATCGGGGTTCCTGGGCTTTTTCAGAATGCCCCCAGTCGAGGGATGGATTGAGAATCACCTCTTGGCCCACCACGGAAGTGTCCACCCCAGGCCCGGCCTGGACTACGGTGCCCGCGCCGTCAGAACCAAGGATGACCGGGAATTTTAGCCCGGCATACTTTCCTCCCT
>JAPLUH010000454.1 GCA_026397675.1 Verrucomicrobiota bacterium | reverse complement strand
GTGACGGTGTGAAAACCGCTGAAACCGGCCGGTGTGAAAATCACTGATCCCAGAAACTCAACGGATCATCGATCCGGCCTGAGTTGGTCGGTTGGCCCAACTAATTCTAATCAACTCTGGTGGGTTCCCGGACGCATTCTGCTTCATCTGGAATACGGAGGAAACGCGGGCGCTGATTCGGAGAGAAAACGGATCCGAGGATACGGCAAAACCGTGGATTTCAAACCGGCCACTTTCCGTGGAGTCTGGAACGTTGCTGAGAGAGACGACAGGCGCTGGATTTCAGCGCGGTGCTATCGATCGCGTTGTCGATCGCGTTGTCGATTCCGTTTCAGCGGTTTGGGTTTGCTTCGAAAAAGACCTGAAATTCTTGGCGATCGAGCTCTTGGTCGCCGTTCTGGTCCCAATCTCGGAGGTCCGCTTTGGGGCCCTGCCAAAGTCGCCATTCCACGAGGTTAATCTTGCCGTCGCGGTTGAGGTCCCGGCGTTGCAGGGCCAGTGCTGCCGGATTGCCAGGCACTCGGGTGCTGGAAATCGGTGGGGTGTTGGTCCGTGGGGGCAATGGGGGACGTGTGGCCGAGGCCGGGCTTGCAGAGTTTGTCGAGAGGGGCGAAGCCACCAGGGGTGCGGTGGTGAGCGGCGGGGCGGGAGTGGAGGCAGGCGGGGAGGTGACGGAGGTCACAGGAACGGGAACGGGAACGGGCGGGGGAACGATCGAGGCTGGGGGCTCCAGATTGAAGGGCGGTGGTGGCGTCTGAATTGGGCTTGGGCTTGGGCTTGGGCTTGGGCTTGGAATGGGGGCCGGGGTCGGGGTCGTCGGTGTGCCTGGTGAAGGGGCGGTCGACCCTGTTCGTTCCAAGAGCGCTGTGGCTAAGCCGGTGAAGACGCTGTCGGGATGCCGGATGATGAGACGGCGGAGGTTGAGGGCCAATTGCTCCGATTGGTTCAAGCCGATGGTATCGAACGATAGGGCTCGCAGGAACCATTGCTCATCCGTCAGGGAGTCGCCTTCGGTCCAACGGAGGACGTTGGCGTAGTCTCCGGAGAAGAATGCGAAGACGGTTCGTTCAGGAATAGGCAAGGCCGCCACTTTCATGCGGATGTCTTCGGCATCCAAGGTGTCGGGACTCCAGCGGGTCGATGGGATGGAGAGTAATGCCGATTTCTCGACGGCGTAGAGCGGTGTGGCCCGAGCGAACTGAGTGTCGGCACCGATCCACAAATAACGGTCATCGACCGCCAGGGTGGTGACCGGAAAACCCAAGGCGAACCAACCAACCCATTTACGACTGCCCGGGTGGAAGAGGAGGATTCGGGAACGCATCGGAAACACCGGGTCGGCCGTTGCAACCCATAGAAATCCGTGGTCCATGGCCAATGCCCGGACTCCGCTTGGGATTCGGCTCAGGGGAGTGACGGCATCGATAGGGCGCCCGGATTCGCGGGCGTTGCGTGCCAGTCGCGATCGCAGCTTCATGCGTTCCCGGATGCCGTCAGTCACCCGATCCCGGGCTGCTTCGATGGCGGCCGCGGTGGGCTGCATGCCCGCTGCGATGGGGATTCCGAGGCCTCCAGGAACACTCACCGCGCCGGCCCGTTCGCGGAATTGAGAGGTGCCCGTTTCGGCGTGGAGAAAGCCGAGCCCGGCATCGCTGCCAATCCAGAACCCGCCCTCGGCATCGGGACAGACGGCGAAGAGGCGGATGGGGTCGAGTTCGGGCGAGCGGGGCTTGAGGGCGGTGGGCAGTGTGGTCCAGCGCGGGGCATCGGCATGGCGGACGGCGACTCGCCGGTCGGTGGCCGCCAGTAGCCACTCGCCCGAGCCCGCCAAGAAGCGCCAGGCGGAGGTGTCGCGGGTGTCCGGGGTGGGAGGTGAGGCGTCGAGCCGGAAGAAGGTTCGCTCATCCGGCGAAAATCGGAACAGCGACCCGGAGTCGCCCAGGGCGAAGAACCCTCGCCGGGTCTCGGCCACGGCCGGAGGTTGTGGGCTCGTGATGCCTTGGGCGGAGCCGAACGGGTCCACGGCGAAGGTGGTCGCGTCCATCCGCGCTAGGCCTCCGTCGATCATCAGCCAGAGTTGCTTGCCGCGGGTCTGCAGGCCCGAGACCGCATGGACTTCGAGAACTCCGGTGGCCGGGTCGATGCGGTTATCTCCGGGGAGGAAGCTCCACAGGCGGCCGGCCGTCGGAGGGAGGTTGGTGTCGCTGAAGGGGTGGGCGGAGATCCATAAACGGTCTCCGGCCGTGGCCAGCGCGTGGATGTAGCCCATTGGCTTGGTATCCGGGAAAGCCACCGGAATGACCCGGACTTGCGGAACCGAGGGAATCCATTCTAGGGGGCGCAGTGCGAAGACGTCCCGGGGAACCTGGGGCGAGTTGGCGGGGGCCGCTCGAAGACCTGTGGCTCCGGCTGCCAGAATCAGAATGAACAGCAGCAAGGTCATGTCAGGCTGAGGCGGCGTCCAGTGTGGTCGAGGGAGGCGAGGGGAGCCATTGGGGCGACGGATCCAAACTTCTGGAATAATCTCCCAGAATGGCTGCAGCGGCGATCGCTGCGGTCTCTGCGCGGAGGATCAATGGGCCTAGCGAGACAGGGTGTGCGCCGAAGGCTCGGAACTGTTGCAGTTCTGAGGGGCTGAAATCGCCTTCGGGCCCGATGGCGATGGCTAGCCGACGGTCGACGGTGGATCTTGAGAGAGACTTCAGTGCTTGGCCCAGAGGTGGAACCCCGGGTTCTAGGGATGCAACCCAGAGCCGGGTTGTGTCGGAGGGAGCTGAGTGCGTCAACGCATCAGCCAAAGATATTGGGCCGAGAAGTTCTGGGAGCCAGGCGTTGCGCGACTGTTTGGCCGCTTCGATGAGTGTCTGGGTCCACATCGTTCGCTTTCGGTCTACCTCGGAAGCGGGCACCCGTGCCACGCACCGTTCGGTGTCGAGTAAGACCAACTGTTCTACGCCCAATTCCACGGATTTTTCTAGGAGGGTATCCAAGGCCTTGCCCTTCAGCAGGGATTGCAACAGCACCACGCCGGGACGGCCAACATGCATTGAT
>JAPLUH010000542.1 GCA_026397675.1 Verrucomicrobiota bacterium | reverse complement strand
ATGGATAAACCCTCGGTGGAAAACCAAACTCGGCCAGCGTTCGATTGGGTGAACCGTCGGCGGTGAACTGCGATAACACCCCGTAGGGCTTGTTGAAGACGATGAGGCTCAAGGGCGCCTCCAGCCTCCCTCGTTCTTGTTGCGCCCGGTGATCCAGTTCTTGATCCACATCACGGCTCCCACCACCGCTGCGGCCACAACTTTCCAGGCCTTCTTGATGAACAAGATGAGCGGTGCGAAGAGACCAAATTTGGCGGCTGCGGCGGCAGCCCCCCCGAGAACTAGGGCACCGAGTCCATACTGAGCAATACGGTCGCCTTGGCGGTATTCGGCATAGGATTCGCCGCCGCTGTACTGGTGACTGCGGAGAATTTCTCGGAACAGCGGCAGCGTGGCGTCCACATGGGTGCGGTCTTCAATGAGGGTGACTTTGGTGACGCCCTTGCGTCCCAAGAGGCGGACGTTGTAGTTCACAAACTTTTCGCCGCCGCTTTCTGCCTCCACGCTCCATTCCAGATTCTTGGTGATGTCATTGTAGTTGGGGGCCACGTGCCAACCGACAATGCGGATCGGTGGAGTGCCTCGCTCTTGGCGGGCTTCGTTCATCGATTCGGTAGCCTGTCTGTAAGATGCGATGAGTTTGTCAGCATCGAGTTCTTTCTTCTCATCATCCTTCACATAGCCGGTCTCCTCGAATTCCAAAATCACCCACCATTCGTCCTGAGTGTGCATCAGGAGGCCGGTTTCTTGACCGCTGGGTCGGTTGCCGGTCTTCTTCAAGAACTCCTGAGCCCCCTTTGCCTCAAGGAATCGAAAGCCTTTGGGAATCTTCAACGTGGCGCGTCCGGCCAAACTCACGTTGGTCGGTCCCTGGATCCATGACAGACGATCCATGGGTGAGTTCTTGCCCATAGACAATTTCTCGCCTTTTTCTTCGGCTCGAAGTGACAGGCAGAACAGGCAGAGAACCATCCAATGAATGGATCGCTGGAGGAAGGGTTGCAGATTCATCAAGGTGGAGTCGGAACGATGAGGTAAATCGGAATCCAAGAGACAGAGAGTATTCAGGGGTGGCAGGCACAAGATCCGCCGCAGGACTGGGAGGCGGGAACGCTGCCGGCCCCACTTTCGCCGCCGACTTCGCCCTTCAGCATCAGGTACCCGCCCGAGATGACTCTACGGACCGGTTTGCCGGATTCAGGATCGCGGGTCAGAGCGTTTTCGTTCATGGACTGCTTCACCTCGAAGCGTCGCACCGCTTCGTCAGGCACTGTTGGAATGGTCTCGTACTGATAGAGAGGCATGGCAGATGGAAATTGAGCGCAAGACAGGCCTGAGGGCAACCCGAAGAGAGGGATTGCCAAGATTCAAGTGCGTGTACGGTATCGAATACTCCGACACGTCGAGAGTAGTCCGTTGTAGAACGGTTGCTTCAGGCTTCGGCATTACCGAGTTCTGGCAAGGCATTCGTGCTGTCGGCGAAACGCTCCGCGCGGACTCCCATGCGACGCATCAGTCCCAAGTGCAGGTTGGCCATGGGGCTATCCTTGGAGAACACCAGATGACGGCCTGGGTTGAGGGTTCCGCCGCCCCGTCCCGCCAATACCAAGGGCAGATTACGGGGATTGTGGCCATTTCCATCGCGCATGCCGGCTCCGAACAAAATCATGGATTGGTCGAGCACCGAACCGGTGCCTTCTTTCATGGAACGCAAGCGACCCAGGAAGTATGCATATTGTTCGATATGCCACCGGGTGATGCGCTCGTAGGGAGCGAGCTTCTCCGGGCGGTTTTCGTGGTGGCTGTACTCGTGGTGACCGCCTTTGACGCCGTCCAGGAAGGAGAAGTTTCGGCCAGACACGGCATTGCCGAACATGAAGGTGCTGACCCGAGTGGAGTCGGTCCAGAAGGCCAGTGCCATGATGTCGAGCATCAGGCGAACCTGCTCGGTGTGGTCAATGCCCCGTTGGCTGGCTTGAGCCGGATCGGAGTACACATCGATGCGCTGACCTAAGCGTTGGATCTCGGCCCGTGCGGCAGGGTCTTCCATGTAATCGCCCGTTGCCCGGCGTTTGGCCCATTCAATCCGGTGTTCTACCGATCGGACGCTCTCAAAATATTCCGTGAGCTTTTGCTGGTCTGCCTTGCCTAGCTGTTGCTTCAGCCGTTGCGCGTCGCCGGCGACGAGGTCCAAGACGCTGGAGTTGTCTCCGAAGCGCGAGGCGGGCAATCCGCTGGCGTTGCGGAAGAGTCGGTCGAAGGCCCGACGTGGATTGATCTCCTTGGCGCAGGGAGTCGTCGGAGTTGCCCAGCTAATGTGTGATCCGTAGAGGCGCGTGAAACCGACATTGGTATCAACACCGGTAGTGATGGGTTCGATGCCCAGTTCCAGCGAAGGCAAGGGAGTGAGGTGGCCGACCTGCCGGGCCATCCATTGATCCATCGAGGTGTTGCCGGAGCACAGGTCAGCGCCGGTGGTCCGGGTGATGGTCGTGCTGGTGAGAAACCCGCCGGTTTTGACGTAATGGCCGTCACCGGTGTTGGTGGCCGCATTCCACAATTGGGTCAGTACGAGCAATTCGGACTGATGGGCTTGAAGCGGAGACAGAATGGGCGACAACTGGAACGTCGAACCCTCGCCCTCGGGAGTCCAACGATCGGGTCGCGTACCATTGGGCATGTACAGGCAGGCAAAACGTCGTGGTTTGGCACCTGCACCCGCCTCAGCTGGAGAGGATGTCTGGGTGGCAGCCATGGCCTCCAACCAAGGCAGCGCCATAGCGGCACCCATTCCGCGGAGAAGGGTCCTGCGAGACAACGTTCCGAACGGCATAACGTGGAGTGTACGGTTAGAGTTCAACGGGCGAAAGCCATGTTCATACCTTGGCGTTTGCGACCCGCTGAAAGGGGGTGAGGGGAGTGGGGCCCCGTCGCTGGAGTTGCGAGAATAGGATCTTAAAAACTATAGGAAATTCCAGCCATGAGGCGCAGGTCATTGCCACGGCGACCCGGAGCCGGAACCGAGCGGTAAAAATCTTGGAATGTGATGTTGGCACTGGCCTTGTCGGTGATCTTGGTCGAGAGCCCCAGACTGAAGTTTATTACAAAATTTCCAAAGTCGGCCACCTGAGGTAGGTATTCCATGCTGTGGATAATGGACGCGCGATCGTTGATCTTCCACTGCACCTCCTCGGCTAAACGCAGCGTCAGGTAGTTGGCGGTTCCGGCTCCCTTGAGGTTCTCGAAAATGAAGGCGGGACCGTTTTCTAGTTTTAACTTCAACCGGTCGTTCTTGATGGCGTAGTAACCAAAGGCAGGGGCCACAGTGGCGCGGTAGTCGATGAACGCGATCCGATCTTGGCGGGCATCGGACCGGAGACCCAAGTAAACGCGATCGGACAGCATCCGGTTGTACTGGGCATATAGGCCGTAGTTTTGGGCAGTGGTTGTTTCCTTGCGTGTGGTCGGATCGCTGTTGCTGCCATAAGTCCCATCGACTCCCAGAGCGCTCTCATTCGTATTCCATTTTCGGGGCGACTTGAGGGCGGCACCCACGAGCAGAGTGTCTGCATTGCCGCGAGAAACTGCTGCATTCATCGATGCGGTAATATGCCAGGGACTGGGAGGCTTGGGGAGGGCGGCGGGGGGATTTTTTGCCGCGGGAGCGTTGGTCGACACTTCGGCCGCCCGTGTCGACACGGTGGCAACGCTCAAGGCCAGGCAGATGCTCAAAAATTGTTGGTTCATAGGACAACGCTGCCGCAACTCTAGGTAACGACTGGGTTCAGACAATGGGCAACCGGTGTGAATTCGAGGGAAGTTCGAGTTTCATTATTTTCAGGGCTTGTCTTTGCCCATCATTCCCGTCATGTCCGGGGTCACACGATGGAGCTTAAACTTGTTCTGGAATCCTTGCTGTTCGCTGCCCAGAAGCCCCTCTCCCTCATGGAGTTGAGGGATATACTGAATCGTGCCGCGCAGGAGGAAAACGCGATCGAGCCCGTGCGCGCACTGCTCAAGCTCGACCTAGACCGCATCTTGGAGGGACTCAAGCTCTTGGAGGAAGATCATCGGGTTGCGCAGCGCAGTTATCGATTGGTGTGTGTGGCTGGGGCCTGGCAATTCGTCAATGAGCCGGACTACGGGCCGTGGCTCAGAGCCTTTTTGGGTGTGAAGATTCGTCCTTCCCGCTTGAGCCAACCCGCGTTGGAGACTCTGGCCATTGTCGCCTACCGACAACCGATTACCCGGGCGGAGATGGAGCAGATTCGGGGCGTTGCGGTCGACGGCGTTCTGTCCAGCCTCGTTGAGCGAGGGCTTATCGAGCAGACGGGGCGAGCTGAAGTCATTGGTCGACCGATGCAGTATGGCACCACGGCGACCTTCCTGGAGTATTTCGGACTAGCAGAGCTGGAGGGCCTCCCGGACGCCTCAGAACTACGGCGGATACCCGTTCACCGACCGGAGTCGCTCTTGACGGTGGATCCTGGTCTGGCGACGGCCCCGGAATCTCCTAAATTGGAAGAAGCCTCTCCCGAGACGTTGGCTCTCGCCTTGGATGGGCCGCTATCCGATGAAGCGGTCCCCTCCGAATCGAGATTGGAAGAACCGGTGTCTCCTGCGGCAGACATCAGCGGTGGCGCTTAGAGGTTGGGAAATAATTGCTGTCTGGGTTCGGGTGTTTTGACTTTCCCACCGAACGTCATGAAAAATGCCCGGCCGGACGAGTGTCCGGACCGGGCCTGAATTGCCTCAAATTTTCAGCCTTCGACAGCAGGTTGGGGCGCTCCGCCTTGCGGGGGTTGTTGGGCCTGTACCACGGGAATTGGGAAGCGCAGTTTCATCACGTCATCGACCAGCACTTCGATGGTGTAAACGCCGGCTTCCTTGAATTCAACATTGGCCATCACGCTCACCGTTGTCATCGCTTGGACTGGATCAGCCAATTGGAACTTCACGGAGTTCTGACGCAGCGCAGTGCTTCCATCCGGAGCGATGAGGCGGACCATTTCGGTGAATTGCCCGATGCCGGCCACCCAGCGGTTGAACACGCATAGTTTGAAAGCGGTGATTGGCAATTGGGGTACACGAACCAGACCGATGATGCCGATCAGGATAAAATTGCCATTGGACTCTTGCTTCACGTCCTCGCAGAGGAGCGAGCACTGGAGATCGGGAAGGATGCGATTCGGTTTCATGATGACCGCGAAGAAGACCAACCCTGAGCCTTTGGGTCAAAGCCAATCCGGACACGGCGCAGCTGCTTTGACTGCATGCACCAAGATGCACAGAGGGTTGCCAATGAATGGGTGGGTTGTGGCGCTAGGCGTCGATGGATGGTCGAGTTACCTTGGGAGGGGCCTACTGATGGAGGCAGGGTTGGCTGTCTGTCTATTGGATGTCCGGTGGTTTCGTTTTGTTCCAGGACATCAGACCTTGGGCTTCCAGCCCGGTCGGTATTCGCGGCCCCAGAGAGCGGAGGCGGCTGGATCCCGGCGCAGAGAGCGGCTTTTGGGATCGAGGTGAAGCGAGTGTCCGGTGCGCCAGGCGATGTTTCCTAGATGGCAGAGCAGGGTGCTCTTCTGGCCCTCCTCAATTTCCGAATTGAGGCGAGCGTTGCCGCGGATCGCTTCGATGAAATTAAGGAAGTGGTCGGAGTCCCTGCGGGGCGCTTGACCTTCACGGACCGTCTTGCCTTTGTCGTCGATTTGTTTCCATCCGCTGTCCAGCAGTAGGAAAGCGCCTCCGTCTCCCAAGAACTCGACACCGACACCGACTCCGTAATGGCCGCGCGGATTGCAGCTGTGGCATTCCCAAGTTATCTGGCTAGAACCAAATTCGTAGGAAGCCTGAATGGTGTCGGGTGTTTCCTGATCGTCTTGGAAGTAGTAGCGACCTCCGGAGCAACTGACTTGGGTGGGACAATCCACACCGAGTCCCCAGCGAGCGAGGTCGAGAAAATGGGGCCCATTGTTGGCCAATTCACCGCCACCCCAGTGCCAGCGCCAGTGCCAGTTGTAATGGACGACGTTGTCCCGGTAGGGGATTTCTGGGGCTGGGCCTTGCCAGAGGGAGTAATCGAGCCATTCCGGAACGGGAGCGGTTTTGCCGTGGCCGATGGTAGTGCGGTCCGCGGTGTACCAGGTGCGGGCAGCGTGGAGTTTTCCGATGATCCCGCCATGGAGTTCATCCATTGCCTCTCGGACAAGAGTCCAACTGCGGCGTTGGTTTCCCATCTGAACCAGGCGCCTGTGTTTTCGGGCCGCAGCCACCATCCATTGAGCCTCCCGCGCGTTGTGACTGCCGGGTTTTTCGACGTAGACGTGCTTGCCGGCGTCGCAGCCCAGGATCGTAGCGGGTGCATGCCAGTGGTTGGGAGCCGCGATGCTGATGGCGTCCAGCGATCGATCGTCGAGCATTCTGCGGAAATCGCTCACCTCCTTCGGGCGGCGGCCTGTCTTTTTTTCAACCCAATCCGCGGCCTCGGCAGCCGCCCGTCGGTCCACATCACAAACAGTCCCGATCACACATCCCGGGACGGTCAGGAAACCCTCCAGATGGGCCTTGCCTCGGTGCAACCCCATCACTCCCACGGCCACCTGATTGCTGGGTTGTGCTGAGCGGGCGGCCTGCGGTAGGAGCGCGGATCCGGTCACCCATGCGGTGGACTGCAGGAAGTGCCGTCGCGACAAAGTGGTGGATCTCATTGGGGAGGATTGGATTCATCCCGGGTGCCCACGTCCAGACCGAGTTTGGCTTGCGCCTGAAGGGCGCCTGGTTCGAGATCGCGGCCCGTGAACCGAACCGTCTGGACCAACCATGAAATGCAGCCCTCCGCAGAGTTATATTTGAGGCAAGAATTGGAGCGTCGTGGAGACCGTCTGGTTCAATCCGCTGCTTCGTCGCGATCAGTGCTGCTTCCGGGTGAACCGGACTCGAGCCTCGCGGAGGTAGACATCGCTTATGGTCAACCGGCACCGGAGGATGTTTTGGCCTACAGTCGAATCGGATGGGTGGCGCTCTCGACAGCTGGATACACCCGATACGACCGTGACGATTTTCGTCAGGCGATGCGTTCCCGCGGCGCACCCGTGACGAATGCGTCTTCGGTCTTTGCCGATCCCTGTGCCCAACAAGTCCTTGCCGGCATGTTGGCACTGACTCGAAATTTGCCGTCGCAACTCCGCAACCAAGATGGTGAACGGGATTGGCGTTACTTGGAGGACCGCTTCACGGCGTCCGTGCTTACGGGGCAGACAGCAGTCATCCTTGGGTATGGAGCAATAGGGCGGCGTCTTGCGCGGTTGTTGGAGCCATTCGATATGAGGTTGATGGCCCTCCGAAGGCGTCCAGAAGACGCCGCCGGTGTTACCATTGTGCTCGAAGAGGAGTTGTTCCGAGCGTTGGCTGAAGCAGATCACGTGATCAACCTATTGCCCGATTCATTGACGACCCGAAAATTTGTCGATGCTGCTCGATTTGCCCAATTCAAACCCGGAGCCCGATTCTACAATATCGGTCGCGGTACCACGGTGGATCAGGAGGCTCTCATTCACGCGTTGGACTCGGGGAGGTTGGGGGGAGCCTATCTCGACGTGATGGATCCGGAACCGCTCCCGCCCGAGCATCCCCTCTGGAGAGCATCCAACTGCTTCATCACTTGTCATATCGGCGGAGGCACCACCGATCAGGACGACAAGTTGGTTCGACACTTCTTGCGGAATCTGGACCGATGGGAACTTCGTCAGCAGTTGGAAGATCAGATCATCTAATGAAAAGTGAGGTGACGTGAGGTAACAATCTTTTGGTTCCCCGCTGGATTTGGAAGACCTACCCGATGGCATTGACGCGGAGGTCGCGGAGGGTTTTGAGGTGAGGCAGAGGGACTCCACGGATGGGTCGAGCACCCTCGAGGCGTTTGGG